>JABXIP010000250.1 GCA_013373005.1 Cytophagia bacterium
ATTCGGCTCGCCCGGCTTAATGCTGAAGTCATCCATTTCGTTATTCAACAGGAAGCCGGCACCTCCAACAAATACTTTAGAACCCATGCCACCATTTAATGTGGTGGTCACTGAGACTGCGTTTCCATCAGCATCTACCACCGAAAGGTGAGTGGTTTCTTCGCTTTCATAAGGCATTGGCACACCCGCTTGAATGTCTGAGCTTTTGGTAGCTTTATTCGGGTTGAAGTTGCTCATGCGGTCTTTAGAGTAGCTTTTAGAAAGCATTCCTTCGCGCGGTACATCATAGAAATCAGCATCGCCTAAATGAGTGGCTCTGTCGGCATATACTCTTCTTTCGGCTTCAATAATGGCATGAACAGTTTCTACTGAATGGAAGCCAAGGTCTTTTAGATCAAAGTCTTCAACTGAATTGAAAAGCTGAGCCAGTGCAATTCCTCCGCTGGAAGGTGGGGGCATAGAAATAAAGCCATATTCGTGATAAGTTCCAGTAATGGGCTCTCTCCAAACAGCATCATATTTCTCAAGGTCTTCCAAGCTGATCAGGCCATTGCCTCTTTCCATTTCTTCAACAATGAGTTGGGCGGTTTGACCTTTATAAAAGCCATCTCTGCCCTTATCTCTAATTAAGGTAAGGGTAGCAGCAAGGTCTGGAATGCTTACTGTGTCTCCTTCTTTCCATTCTTCACCCTCGGGCGAGAGGAAGAATTCAGGTTGAACAGTATTGTATTCAATAAAGGCTTTTCTGTTCGAATTAAGCCCTCTGGCTTCTCTTGCAGTAAGTTTCCAGCCGTTGGCCGCTAAGTCAATTGCCGGTTGAACCAATTCTTTCCAGTCTAGCTTGCCATATTTCTGATGTGCAGCATAAAGTCCGGCTACAGTACCGGGAACTCCTGCAGCTAGGTGTCCTCTAAGGCTTGAATTTGGAATGACATCGCCATTCTCATCGAGGTACATATCTCTGCCTCCGGCTAAAGGCGCTTTTTCACGGTAGTCGAGAGAAGCAATTTCGCCATTGGCCATTCGGCTTACCATAAAGCCACCGCCACCAATATTGCCGGCACCAGGGTAAACCACGGCCAAGGCAAATTGAGTAGCAATAGCAGCATCCACGGCATTTCCACCTTTCTGAAGAATGTTTTTACCCACCTCAGATGCCAGCGGATGGGCTGAAACCACCATGGCTTGGTCAACAATAAGACCTCTTTCACCAACAGGTGTGGTAGTCTGTTCACAGGCAAAAACAAAGAGCAGAAGAACTGCCAGGAATGCTGCTTTTTTCATAGTTTATTTCTTTTGTCCGATGGTGTTTTCGAACAGTTTGAAGATTCTCTTGTACTCGTCTGTCCAGCTGGTTGGCTCAGTAAATCCGTGATTTTCAACAGGATAAAGGGCCATTTCCCAGTTGTCTTTACCTAACTCAATTAAGCGTTGAGCTAGCCTTACAACATCCTGGAAGTGAACATTCGTGTCTACCATACCATGAGCAATCAACAAGTCGCCTTGCAAACCTTCAGCAAAGTAAATCGGAGAGCTACGCTTGTAAGCAATCGGATCTTCAACCGGAGTGTTCAAGATGTTGGCAGTATAACCGTGGTTGTAATGAGCCCAGTCAGTTACTGATCTCAAAGCTGCACCTGAATTGATGATATCTCCATGTTTGAACATGGCGAATAGGGTAATGAATCCACCATAAGAACCACCATACATACCGATTCTTCCTGGTTCTACACCGTGCTCTCTCATCAAGAATTTAGCACCGTCAATTTGGTCAGAAAGGTCTTTTCCACCCATATGGCGGTAGATTCCGGTTCTCCAGTCACGGCCATATCCTGAGCTACCTCTGTAGTCTATATCTAATACAGTATAGCCATTGGCCATCAACATATTGTTGAACATGAATTCTCTTGAGTAAGTACTCCACCAGTAATGCACGTTTTGAAGGTAACCAGCACCGTGAACGAAAATTACCGCGGCACCATTCGGGTTCTCTGGTTTGTATAGCCTAGCATGAACATCAGCACCATCTTCTGCTTTGAAAGTGATAACATCTGGTTGATGCCAGTCGTAGGCCTTAAAGCCTTCTTGCAAGCTCTCAGTCAATTTTTTAGGAGTAGCACCCGCTTTGTTATCCATTACATAAAGCTCAGCTGGCTGGTCTATGTATGAGTAAAGAATAGCAATAGACTTCTCGTCAGGGGAAAGCGTTACCTGATTATCTCCGTCAACTGAAGTGATTTGTGTTGGAGCTCCGCCTGCCAAAGGCATAGAGTAGAAATGTCTCTTACCAGGATGCTTCATGTTAGCAGTGAAGTACCATTTCCTACCATCTGCAGATAGGAATGGGCTGTAAACCTCATAGTTACCGCTAGTCAATTGTTTGGTAGTGCCAGTGGACAAATCGTGAGTATAAAGATGCGAATAGCCACTTTTCTCAGATTGGAAGTAAAGCGTTTTATTATCAGGTAGGAAACCGAAAGTGCCACCGCCAAAGCCACCACCAATTCCAGGGCCTGAAATCCAAGCCTCATCTCTTTGGCGATCGATAGTCATTAACTCACCTGTTTCAGGAATTAATCTCATGATCCATCGGTCTTTGTTGTCATCAGAGCCAAACTGAACCACAGCATATTTACCATCGGCAGACCACAGGGTAGTAGATGCAGAAACTTTTCTTGGCTCTTCTTTCCAAGCTTTATCAGGATAATCCTTAGTGTAGTCTGGAAGGTCAGTGATTCCAGGGAGTTGCATTTTATCCAGGTAGTAAACGCTGTCGCCAGACACGCTATAGATTCCTATTTCTGAGTATCCTTGCTCACCGCCCACTTTAGAACGCGCGTTAATGTCTGTTGTATAACCAGAGTCAGTCACATAGTTAGGCACAATTGTAGCTTTGGCACCATTTTCAGGAGCGTGATAAACTGAGAAGCTTACGAACTTACCATCAGGAGAAAGCTGCATGCCTCTGATGTTCGGCAATTCTACCGCATCGCGATTGTCATTGTCTCCAAATCCGCCAAAACCACCGAAGCCTCTGAAACTTCTTCTAGGTCTGTTTTTTCTTTCTTTGAGTATCTCAGAAGTAGTCAGCTGATCTTCTCTCAACCAGTTGTCCTGAATTCTATTTCCAGAGTTGCCGTTGTTAACATTTCTTCTTCCGCTTCCTTCATCATTTCTTGAGCTGACAATGAAGTTGGTCAGTTGTGTAATTAAGCCCGACTCCGTGTTGATGGTGAAAAGATTGTCTTCAACTACAAACGAGATTACATTGTCTTGGTGGAATCTAGGACCTGATTCTCTGTCGTTAGTAGCCGTTAAACGACTTACATCGCCAGATTTAAGCTCTTTAATGTAGATGTCTCCACCTTCAACGTATACAATTTTAGTTTTGGCTTTGTTGAATTCATAGCCAGAAGGCCAGCCCTCTGAAGTGTCTTCAATTTTTTCAGCGGTGCCACCATCTTTACTGATTTTGTATGAGGCTGTTTCACCAGTTCCATCGGGATCCCAATAGAAAAATATGTTTTTGCTGTCTTTAGACCAGCTCACACGTGAAGGCGAAGTGCCTATGAATTTTTCCGGTGCCTGCATTATTTCTTCCACAGTAAGCTGCGAAAGGGGCTTGGTTTGAGCCCAAGCATATGCCGCAAAAAATAGTAGTAAACCGAACAATCCGATCTTTCTCATGTCTCTATTTAGATTTTAAGGTAATAGTCAAACATACTTAAAATGCTATTAACCTGTAGTCTAAATTTGTCGAGAGGTAATAAATGGTGAAAACCCGTTTGGAGACAGGCCCTCCCTACTTAATGTTTCAGGATAATAACTTCGAATCTTAGCACTGAAATTACGTTCTATCTGTCATTTATAATGCTCCGCTGGTACGAGCGTAAAAAGTATAGATTAATTCATAATCTATACAGCCAAAGTGAGGGCTACCGATTAGCTTTTGACTATTTTTAATGAAAAATCACCCACACTCATTAAATGATAGTTGAAGTTAACCCTGCTCATTTTCTAAAAATCAGAAAAGGTGAGATCAAAATAGGTGAAAAGGCTACCTATATCTCTGCCAAATCATGGGAGTCAGAAATTAAAAAGGTTAGTAAAGAGGCTCGTTTTTGTGTGATTGGTATTCCGGAATGTGTGGGAGTTTTGGGTAATTCGGGCAGGGCCGGTGCTCAAAATGCCTGGGAACCGTTTCTTTATGAGTTTCTCAATGTTCAGAGTAATCGATTCCTAACCGGAAATGAGTTTGTTGTGCTGGGTTCAGTAGATGTCGATCCCATTCAGGAAAAGGCTGAAAAACTCAACTCAAATTCAGATTACTACATTCAAAAGCTCCACTTGCTCTGTGAAGAAATTGATGATATGGTCGAACCTGTCATCAAAAAGGTTAAGGCTGCAGGACTGATTCCCATCGTCATAGGTGGAGGACAAAATAATGCTTATCCAATCATTAA
>JABXIP010000337.1 GCA_013373005.1 Cytophagia bacterium
CTGCCTGACGCAGTGAGCTACGAAGGCACGGGACTAGACAGTGCTGTAGTGGCCAAGCTGAAAGCTATGGGACATAGCCTCCGGGGTGGAAGCACTATTGGCCGTGTAGATGCTATTCTGGTATTACCTGATGGAAAGCTGGAAGGTGGTGCTGACCCTAGAGGTGACGATACCGCTATGGGATTTTAATAATCGATCCCTTTAAACGGAGAATGCTGAAGCCCTGATTAGCTACTTTTCTATCCCGACATGAAGGAGGGATCTACCAAACGAATTAATCGGATAGGTCCATTATCCTCAACCTCAATAAAATCGACAGCATCAATTACGATCAGCTCTTTATTAAAGACTTAAGTATACCGGTGAGCAGGAAGTATAAGGACAGGTTAACAGTCTAATTGCTTTGTTCATAGCAACCTCTTAATCAATCATCTTTTTCCTTAAATTGATCAGGAAACACGCACAGGAATTCAATCTCCTTAGTGATTTTCAAAACTTTAAAAACTCACGATAGCCTTTAATGTTTAATGGCTATCGTGCATAAATATTGAAATATATGATTTATATCGTGCATAAAAGTGCACGATAGCCAACGTTGTGCGTCATTATGAAAAACACGATAAAGCTCATAGGACTGACACTTTTAATTTTCATTCTAGTTACGCTTCTAACCATGAAAATTGAAACTCCTTTTGATGGGAATGACACATATGGACTCCCATTTACTTTCCATATTAAATGGAGTGGGATGTGCGAACCTTGTCCTGATAATCCGACAGAAACCTATTTAGGATATTTATTGATTGATATAGCGCTTTCAGGTTTATTCGCATTTGGGATACTTAATTTAATCAGAAAACTGAAAAGACGAGATGACTGAAAAGGAACTAATACTTTCAAAAGGAGAGCAGCCAGTAGCTAAAATTTTGGACTCTGAATTGGAGTTTTTAATCAGTCGAGAATTTTCCGATGATAAGGAATAAGTCAAATTTTAATTGGGCAAAATTCAAATCGACACTCAAAAAGAAAAAAATAGGATTTCAGCTTCTGTTTTGAATTTAGCTGACCAAGACCTTGATAAAATTGACTTTTTGATAAAACGAGCGAATGAAAACTATAGAGACATAGTTTCCGAAGCTGAATACCCAAGAGCTTCAAGTTTCGGCTTTGGGGAAAGAGATGAATTAGAAAGCAAAGACGACTATCTAAAAGATTGGGAAGAATACTCAATTTGGAAAGAGAAAAAATAAAACAACGAACGCACAACAATGGCTATAAAAAATAGGGCGGACAGTGGTTCTCGCAAGTTTCAGCTACTAATCAAGCTTTGTCTCGGTGGACAAGTTTGTAGCTTCGAAATGCCCTACTTTTCATAGCCGAGACGTTGTGCAACATCTAAAAAGGCATGCTTAGACCTCTATATATCCGAATTGTTATAGCTGTCATATTATTTTCCTTTATTGGATACTTATACTACTCTACTAATTATGCTATGTATAATCTGCCACATGGAGACTTTATACAGGAAATAAAATCTCCAGAGGGTGACTTGAGCATAAAAATTTACATTTACAGCCCTGCTTTATCTGCCAATGCAATTAGAGGTGAGTTAGTCTTCAATAGTGCAGATGAGAAACCAAAAAACATTTATTGGTGTCTCTATGAAAATGACGCGGAAGTCAAATGGATAGATAACCGAACTGTTTCAATAAATGAAAAAGTAATAGATGTCTTTAAGGAAAAATTTGACTGGCGCAATGAATAGATGACGTTGCACAACATAACCTAAAGTGCAGCACCTCATAAAGTTTCTGTTTTCAGAAGACCATTTAAGTTAAACTTTACCGCAAGCCTCGTGGGGCAGGCAACGGCTGTATAAGTGTTGGCATTCGCCAATCATGATCTTATATCTCGCGGTGCATCTCTACTACTTCTGAAGTCTCTCGGAATTGCTATATTTCGTTACAATAAACAAAACACCAAAGCGGCAGCCGCACATTAGCCAAACCGTTATGCTCAATTAAAATATGACTGCAAAAGACCTTTTACATAAACTACTTGATTACAATTATCTGTGGTCCCGATCGGATCTACTAAATGATAAACCAAGCGTACTTAGGAGACAGCAAATAGAGTCATTGCAAGAGGCATTTGGACTTTCAAAAAAGTATGTAAATCCATTAGTTCAAATAAAATATTCGATTGTTGGGAAAAAGGGAGAGTTAAGTAGATCGAAACAACTTAACAAACTGACCAACATTCAATATTTAATGCAAGGAGAGTTTTTACATGACAGACCATACGAAGAAAACAAGGAGCTAGCAGAACGTGCGACTAATAAGATTAAAGAATTGTATGAACACGCTCCAGAAGATAGAATGAATAGACCAGTAGATATCGGATGGATGTTCAATAATTTATGGAATTTTCGTCAAGAAATTTACAAAGTGGCTTATCCAAATGAAGGAATGCTTGAAGGCTTTTCCGTAGGATTGATTTACAGTAAATATTTACAATCAGAATTGAAGAAATTAATAAAGGATAACTTAGACGATATTGATGATACACTTTGGCTAATTCTTGACCCACAAAAACGTGAAATCGATATTGAAGAATTGAAATCAAGATTCAACTATCCTGATGTTGATTTAGACAAAATTGATTTAGATTGGAGAATTGATAATTATTAAAAAAGAGCATAACAATGGCTGAAAAATCATAGCTGCCCTGCGGGACAGCAACGCTTTTTAGCCAAACGTTGGCATTCATTGTATGACTGGGAAAGAGAAAGCAAAATATATAGATCATTTTTTGGCCGAACTAAAAGACGCTAGTTTCCCGAGTTCATTGGCAAATATCTTGGAATTGAAACAACTCCCAAGCAGAGAGAACAAGGATAAATTTAAGTTACTGGAATACGAATTGGAGAAGCACGATCTAGTTGAATTTGTCAGGGGACGAGATAACTCAACACTTAGTGGGCAATGTGAATATTTTATCAGTGGGAAAGGGCTAGATTATGTAATGAGTGGTAAATCCACTTTAGAATTATTCGATAACGATGAACCAGATCAAGACATGGATGATCCTAAACGGAAACTGGAAGATTTGACTCAACGAGCAGAGTCCTATTCAGAAGTGACCAAAGTTGACTTCAGAAAGTCACAGGTAAACACAAGAGAAAATATTAATCTATTTACGGAGTGGTATTTTGAATCACGGGATCTTTTTGGTGAATATTTTGATGAAAACGAAAAGAACTTTGCTGAGTTTAGTTCTTGTGATGTTTCTGGAAATGGCTACACCCTGTCTTCCATATTTTCAAGAATATACCCACTTTTCAAAATCCTGAAAGGCAAAATTCTAAGTGGAAAGATATCCTCTGAACAACCAAAAATTCAAAAAATGACAAATAAAGGGTTTGTAATACATGGACATAATGAGAGTGTAAAGCTGGAAGTTGCGAGATTCATTGAAAAATATGTGAAGAAGGAAGCCATAATTCTGCATGAACAACCTAATAAGGGCAAAACGGTAATTGAGAAATTCGAATCAAATTCAGAAGTTGATTTTGCCGTGGCACTTTGGACAGCAGATGACCAAGGAAAGGCAACCAAGGATGAAAAACTACTGAATCGTGCTCGACAGAATGTAATATTTGAAACTGGTTACTTTATTGGAAAGCTTGGTCGTGAACGAGTAATTATTCTTTACGAAGATGGCGTTGAAAAACCCTCTGATTACAATGGTGTAGTTTACATTTCTCTCTCAGGTAATTGGAAACATGAATTGCAAACTGAAATTGAAAGCATATATAATTAACGAAATGCCAACAAACACTAAAATGAATATGCGAACTGAGCCATCTGAAAGAACAATGAGAAGAAGCAACTTCTGTGCTTCTAGCAAATGGGGCGCATACTCATTTTAGTTGATCGTCACCTCCCACCCAAATACTTCTCAGGCAAAGGAAACTCAGCATTTTCTCCCATCCAGAATACGCTAACGATAAACCAGCGGTCTTTACCCTGAAGTAATTGAATGCTATTAATGCCGCGGGCAAAAGGCTCCTTATCATCTTCTTTTCTACGAGACTCATAGGTGCTGAACACATGCATAATGGTGCCGTATTGCTCAGATTTACGAGCTATCTCTACCTCAAAGAAACCACTCTGCTCCAAGCTGGCACCTGCCGTATCAATGTACTCTTGAACTGTCCAGGTCCGGTAACCTACATTACCATTTTGTGGGTTTTTACTGGTGGGCATCAATCGGCCTTCGGGAATAAAAAGGCTTTTCATTCTATCCCAGTCGCGCTTCTCTCCTGCCGGACCTGAGATTACATCGTACAAGGCCGCCAGAATAGCATCGGGCGATTCAACATCTTTGGGGTCGGCCGTTTGAGCGGTTAGAGAGCCAAAAGAAGCAAATAAGCATAGAAGGAAGAACAGTTTTTTCATGATATGAATATAGTGAAATAGTCGAAGGTCCATAGTCGATAGACCATAGCTCAGCACGAATATGTCATAGAGTCTTGGTAATTAATAGTTGGTTCTTGCTAAATGGTAGTGGGTAACTGGATGTGAGTATTGGGTATTGAGACTCCACGCCCTCAGTGTCTCCTGCAAGGGACACTGAGGAAATCATTTAAGACCTCAGTGTCCTCTTTGAGAGACTTTGATGGGGATTGTGTATAGGATTTCTCCCTACAGTCGAAATGACTTAGAGAGTAAACACGCTCTACGCTTATCGCCCTACCCAGTACTCACTTCACAACTAAAAGATTGCCGCGCTAGGACTTCGTGCCTTAGACCCGCTCGCAATGACTCCAAAGAATAAGTCTAGCACCATCACCCTCAGTGTCTCCTGCAAGGGACACTGAGGAAATGATTTAAGTCATCAGAGTCCTCTTTGAGAGACTCTGATGGGGATCGAGTTGAATCAGTCTCAATACTCGGTACCCAATACTCAGTACTTCTTCCTGAATCCATAAAAAATCTGCCCAAAAAAGCTCTTCGGAAACTTCTTCACCCCCGGAAAACCCAACTTGATAGACTTACCTGAAAATGGAATATAGGCTGTTTTGAAAAGGTAATCCCAGAGACTTAAGGTGATGCCAAAGTTCACTCCATATTTATGATCCTCCGGCAAGTCGTGGGCATGGTGCCACATGTGCATGTTTGGGTTATTGAGAATGTATTTAAGCGGCCCCAACTTCACTTTAATATTCGCATGATTCCAATGTCCTATCGCTAGAGTAAACATGTGCACAAAAAAGAAATCATCAATTCCGAAGCCAATCATAGCCAAAGGAATGTACTCTATGGTTCTATAAACCACAGTTTCCATCCAGTGATAACGCAAGTGAGCAGCAAAGCCCATTTGCTCCACCGAATGGTGCACCTTATGATATTCCCAAAGCCTTGGGGAATAATGTAACAGACGGTGTACCCACCATTGGATAAAATCCCGAACAATGAACAGGGTGAAAAGCTGAAGAATCACCGGCCAAGAACCAATTTCAATAGCCACTGAATTCTGCAGGCCAAAGAGGCCAAGAAAGTCATTGAAAGCATTCACAAATACCTCCGAGAGCGCATTGAAGACAATGAGTGAAAAGAGGAAGAAATTGAAGAACATATAGAAGGCATCGAGCCAAAAGTCCTTTCTAAACTTTGGTTGATCTTTCCTCCACGGCCTCAACCATTCCCAGGCCAGAAAAAAGAGCGAGATCAATATCAGCGCCCAGAAATAGTTCTGCCACCATGGCTTATAATCATAATTAAAGGTAATTTCCTGCCAGAGGTAATTGGCATAACCCTGATAAGCGTTTTTTATTATTTCGATATACCTCTCCACAAAAAGCAGTTTTGAACCAACCACTAACATAATCAATATCCCACTGTATGAATAACACTTTTTGATTTGTACAGTTTCATCGTGATTCAAATAATTAATAATAGAAATGTCTATGAAATACACATCAACCAGGAAGTCAGTGATAGCCACAATCGCACTCTCCTTCCTTTTCCTCGGTTACGGCCAGGCCGAAGCTCAAAGGCGCAATAATAGAAATGCGGAGGCTCAACAAGCAGAGCAACCAAAGCAGGAGGCTCCGCAGAAACAAGAAAAAACATATGAATCGCTTCTAAAAGGTATGGAAGTAGACGAAGGTCTCTTCAAGGTATACCAGAACGATTCTAAAATCATGTTCGAGATTCCTAAGTCCGAACTGAAAAAAGATATGCTTTGGGTAACTCGATTGGTAGCCAGCCCGGAAAACCTAAGCCCATTCTTGGGTTCAGGTTGGAAAATGAACGAGCAGGTAGTACAATGGGAAGAGATTCAAGGTAAAATCTACCTAAAGTCTATCTCCTTCAACAATGTAGCAGACAGCACAGATGCTATTTTCAAGTCTGTAGCCGACAATAACTTCGCCCCTATTATTGGCTCTTTCAAAATTGAAGGACAGCCTAAGGACTCTGCGGCATACTTAATTGATGTAACCAGCTTCTTCAACCAAGACACAAAGGCCATCAGCGCTATGAGCAGTGGTATGAGAAGCCAAATGCAAGTAAGAAGATTGGATGGTGATAAAAGCTATGTAGAGTCTACCAAGGCTTTTCCTATCAACGTAGAAGTTCGTCAGGTAATGACCTACGATGCCGGCAGACCGCCATCAAACTCTGAGACAGGACTTATTTCAATGAAAGTAAGCCAGTCGATGATCAAATTACCGGAAGACAAAATGATGCCCAGACTCGAAGACGAGCGTGTTGGTTGGTTCACCTTAAGAAACATCAACTATAGCTCAGATAAACTAAAAGGCGATCAGGTGACCTTCTTGAAAAGATGGAGATTGGAGCCAAAAGACCCTGCAGCTTATGCTCGTGGAGAATTGGTGGAGCCAGTAAAACCTATCGTTTACTACCTCGACCCTGCTACCCCTGAGAAATTCAGAAAGTGGTTTAAAATGGGGATTGAAGACTGGCAGGTGGCTTTTGAAGCTGCAGGTTTTAAGAATGCCATTATCGCCAAAGACCCTCCTAGCCCAGAAGAAGATCCTGATTGGAGCCCGGAAGATGCACGATACTCAACTGTTCGCTATATCGCCAGCATGACTCGTAACGCTGTTGGTCCAAGTACAGCTGACCCAAGAACTGGTGAGATCATTGAAAGTGATATCGTTTGGTTCCACAACCACCTTCGTTCTTACAGAAACTGGTATTTAATCCAGACTGGTGCTGCTAACCCTAAAGCCAGAACTTTAGATACTCCTGAAGAAGAAATTGGTGAAATGATGAGAGCCGTAATCGCTCACGAAATTGGTCACGCCCTTGGTTTGCCTCACAACATGAAGGCCAGCTCTTCTTACCCAGTAGAGTCTTTGAGAAACCCTGAGTTTGCAGAAGAGTATGGTGTGGCTCCTACTATTATGGACTATGCCCGTTTGAATTACATTGCTCAGCCGGGTGATGGTGTAACCAGATTCATTAGAAAAATCGGTCCATACGATAAGTATTCAATCAATTGGGGATACAGAGTGGTTCCTGGAGCAACAACTCCTGAGGAGGAAAAAGCCACCTTAGATCAGTGGATTCTTGAAAAAGCCAATGACAGAATGTACCGCTTTGGTTCAGGTGATGGCTCGAATCCTGAAGCCCAAACTGAAGACTTAGGCGACAACTCTATGAAGGCCGATGCCTATGGTATGGAAAACCTGATGAAGGTTGTTCCGAACCTTTTGGAATGGACAGCTACTCCGGGCGAAGATTACTCAGATACTGAAGAAATCTATGGAGAAATCATTGGTCAGTGGAGAAGATTTGTAGGTCACGTAATCACCAATGTAGGTGGAATTACTGAAGACTTTAAGTCTACCGACCAGCCGGGTGCGGTTTATCAGGTTTTACCTGAAGCCAGACAAGTAGAAGCAATGAACTGGTTAATGAAGTATGCCTTCAATACACCAGAATGGCTATTGGATGAGGAGCTTTTGAGAAAGATGGAAAACTATGGCGCTGTGAATAACATCAGAGCCACTCAGGCTTCTTTCCTCAACTCACTACTAGATCCAACCAGAATGCAGCGCTTGATTGAAGCTGAAGCTTTCAAGGGCAGAAATACTTACACCATTTATCAGCTTTTGGATGATACCAAAAAGGGTATCTTCTCAGAGTTGGCTAGCGGTTCAGAGATTTCTACCTATCGCAGAAACCTACAAAGAGCCTTTGTGGAAAGATGTAAGTATTTGATGGAAAATGAGTCAAGCTCATTCCAGGCAAGACAAGTAAGTATCTCTCAATCAGATATAAGACCTGTAGTAAAAGGTGAATTGAAAACCCTCCTGAGGGAAGTAGCAGCAGCTCAAAGTAGATATTCGAATGACAGAGCCAACAGCCTGCACCTTGCAGATTTGAAAGACAGAATTGAAGAGATTCTGGATATGGAAGATTAATTCCTTAGTAGAAATGATAAAAGAAAACAAAGGCCTGAAGTGATTCAGGCCTTTGTTTTTAAGCTAAAAATAAGGGAGAGTTCCGTCTGAACTCTCCCTTCCTCATTCTAAGAATCAACTAATTTCATTGAAAAAGCAGGATCGCATATCGACCCCGCTTTTTGACACAACCAAAATACATACTGCCATCAGCTAGCTATTCGCTGGAAAGTTTAACTATGGCCTGCATGTTTAATGCTTTGTTGAAAATCTTTAGATCATCAATTACTCCTTCAAAAGCTTTGTATTCAGATATTTGAGAAAATCCTATGGTTAAATCGACCTGATTGAATTGCTCTGATATTGTGTATGAATTGATTTGTTCAGCCCTAAGGATACCATCTACCCAAAGCTGCCAATGACTGTTGGAGGTCATTACTGCTGTAATCTGATGCCATTGATCATCATCAAAAGAGTCTATTGAGGAACCAGTACTACGGAGCAAGCCACTTCCATCACTTCCCTCAAAACTGATTTGGCCATCAGTCATGAGCAGCCGAAAACCAAAATCATTTTCCTGATCTCCATACTTTTCCAAAATTACAGCTCGCTGAGCTGCCCTTTTTGGGGTTTTCATCCAAAGGCTAATGGTGAGTTCATTGGTCTTAAACTCGCCTCTATCGGCTAAAGTAGCATAAGAATCAGGCCTCAGAAGGAGTGCCCTGTTAGTAGCACCCTTCCTATCCCTAGCCAAAGTCCATTTATTCATAAGCCCCAGCCCATGGTTCAAATTGACTTCATCTCGAACTAAACCGTCAAACCTAAAATGATGTATCAAGCCGTTCACCTTTACATAGTCTTTCATCACCTTGGTATCAAAGGTTTCACCATCAGATACCGTAATGGTCACATCGTAATAGCCTGCTTTTGGATAATAAACTTCTGGATCGGATTCTAAAGCCTTTGCCGGAAATCCATTCTCGAAATTCCAGCTCCATTGCACCGGATTACCCTTGGATTTGTCCAGAAACCTGATTTTCTGACCTTGCTCAATAACTAATTTCTCAGCCTCAAAATCGGCAAGAACCCTAGTTGATAGTATGGGGTTTTGAGTATTAATGGAGAAAGTCATCCCCATTAACATTAAGGCTGGGTAAATCAGATACTTCATGGTCTAATCATCACAATGCTTAGATTAAGATGATGACAATTAGTTTGTGAATCGGCCGAGGTTTGCCAAAAGGATACCTTAAATATGCAGTCGTATAACTCTATTTGATAAGTGTGCTATTCCAGTTTTTGAGCAACTGCATAAGATTATCTTTCTTTCTCACCGAAACAGGTAGAATTCGGTCATTATCCATCACCAACATACCTCCTTCACTGCGCTCAAATCTTTTAATATGCTGAATATTAACCAGATAGGAATGATGGATTCTGAGAAACTTGTCTCCATCCAAAACTCCCTCATAAGACTTGAGGTTTTTGGATACTAAAATCTCTGATCCATCCACCAGATTAAATTTTGTATAGCTTCCTTCAGCAGTACACCAAAGAATGTCGTTAACCTTCACCAAATACATACTTTCAGCATCGCTCAAAACGATCTTATTCGGCTCCTGATTAACATTTACCAGCCTTTCTTCCAGCACCTTAATTTGCTTGTCCAAATCTTGAATACTGCTGAGTTGTTTAGCCTTTCTAACGGCATCCACCAGGTCTTCCGGATCAATTGGCTTCAACAGAAAATCAAGTGCACTGCAATGAAAAGCATCAATAGCATACTTATCATGAGCAGTAATAAAAATGACGTGGGGTTGGAATTTCTTAAAGGACTGAACGAGTTCAATCCCCGTTCCATCGCCCAACTCAACATCCAGAAAAATAAGATCCGGTTGATACTTGAGAATAGATACCCGAGCCTCAGACATACTCTGAGCCTCACCTACTAGTTCAATTTGCGGACAATACATTTTCAAGAGGTCTTTTAAGCCCTCTCTAATGCTCCTTTCATTGTCAATTATGAGTGTCTTCACTGTCAGTATTGTATGGGTATTTCAAAAATGACCTCAGTACCAATAACCTCGTTGGCATCGCTGAGGCGGTCTTTAATGATGAATGAAATATTCTTTTTAAGCTGTCTTTTGAGCACCTCAATTCTGTCTGAAGTGATCTTAGTGGCCATAGATTCATGCCCATTCTTATCCTTCATAGCGGCTGAACGAGAAATACCGATTCCATTATCTTCCACCTTAAACCTCATCAGGTCGTCATGCTGCAGAAAGCTAATATTGATCTTACCGTTTTGAATAGATGAAATACCATGTTCTAATGAATTCTCAATAAATGGCTGAGCAAACATGGGTGGTATTTTTATCTCCGACATTTCGTCAACAATATCTACTTCTATGCTATAGTCAAAGCTATTGTCGAAACGAACTTTTTGTAAATCGAGATAATGCCGAAGCGTGGCAATTTCTTCCTCTAGGGTTACGAAATCCTTTCGGCTATTCTCCAAAATTCTCCTCATAAGCTTGGCGAATTTGGAGAGGTACTCCAATGCAGGAGCACCTTGCCCTTTATTGATCAGGAACAGCTGAATAGATGAAAGGGCATTGAACAAAAAGTGTGGATTCATCTGGCTTCTAAGCAATTCATTTCTAGTTTTTTGACGTGCCAGACGCTCCTTTTCAACCCTCCTTCGATAGAATAAAACAACCCCCACAACCAACAATACAGTGGAAATCGCTACAAAAAGGATAGCAAGGTTTCGGAATTTCAACTTCTCTTCGGTTTGAATCTGAACTTTTTGCAAAGCCTCAAGCTCGTCTTGCTTCTTCTGCGTTTCATATTGAACCGCCAATGATTCCAACCTCTGGTTAACTTCTATCTGTGCTAGGCTATCTTCTAAAAAGGATAGCCGCTCCTGATGACCTAGCGCAGCGCGATAGTCATTCATTGATTTTTCCAGCGTCACTAGCCAGGTAAGTGTTCTCACCTCATTATCAGGAGCGATAAACTCATAGACAATTTCGAGGCTCTTTTGGGCATATTCTAGTGCCTCCTTCTTTCTCCCAAGAGCATTAAGCGACTTACTTCTTGTCAGATAAGAAGTCATCATGTATCCATTCTCTCCAACCTTCTCAGATTGATTCTCAAGGTTCTCAGAGTACTCAATTGCTTTCTGGTAATTGCCCTTCAGGTAATGGGCCAAAGAAAGCGAATTCAAACTACTCCAGGTCATGGTAATGTCATCACCTTTCAATGAACCTTCATAGGCCAACTGAGCGAAGTAAAGCGCAGAATCGGGCATTGAAAGCCTTCCATAAGCATTTCCGAGATTAAGCTGAGCCGTAGTGACTTGTTTTTTGGCGCCTGCATTTTCGGCTAAATGCATCGACTCCTTGTAATACTTTATCGCCTCATGTTCCCTGCCTAGCTGTGCATAGCAAACAGCTAGGGCATTAATGGAGGCTGCCTGCTGGGATACATTTCCGAGCTGCTTGCCCAAATTAAGCGATTCCTGGAAATAATAAACAGAAGAATCAAGCTCATCAAATCGGAAACTGAGCGTGCCTTTTAGGTAGATGAATCGGGCGATTTTTAGAGAATCTGATAGCCTTTCGGCCAGCCCAATAGATTCATTCAGAACTTCTAAAGCTTGCTCTCTATACAGCTGATACTTAAAATGGTTAAATAGGATATTATTGGCTAAATAAACAGGCTCATAAACCTCTTTCTGCATAGCTTCTTTAATTATTGCTCCAATTTTACCCTCAAATGATTCAAAATCATTGAAATCAGTAGTATCATCCGCATAATTGAACGTGTAGATTATCTGCTGAAGACTATCCAACTCATTCAAAAGCTTTTCTTCCAAACCCTGAGCCATGAGATTGTGTGATAAAACACCCAAAAGAAAAACCGATAAACAGTAAGTAGCTTTGTTCAAAACCTTGATATAAGTCTATCAATTTAGAAGTTTCTATTGAAATCGAGCCTTTTCAATGGTTGCGGTTCATAAGTGTTGAGTTTGAATTGACAAGTGTCTAACGAACCCTTGTCGTTTATCTACCCCAAAAATCATTATGGAACCACTCTCATATTACATTTTGAAATCACAGCCTGATTACAGTATATTTTCTCCTTGATTAAAACACTAAACTAAATTGCTAAATATGAAATCACTTCGAAAGTTATGCCTTCACGCTGTGTTGCTACTTTCTATGTCGGTGATCAGCTTAAGTAGCTGGGCTCAGAGCGACCCTTCGGGGGAATCTCCTGTAACCAGAACTTATGCTCTGACTAACGCCACGGTTATCACTAAACCTGGAACTGAACTGAAAGAAACAACTGTAATCATCAAGGATGGACTCATCCAAAGCGTTGGAAAGAATGCTACCATTCCTTCCGATGCCCAGGTAATAGATGCTTCCAAGCTGTATGTTTATGCAGCCTTCATTGATGGAATGTCTAACACAGGTGCAAAAAGACCTGAAAACCCAGACAGACCTCAAAATCTTTTCACTCCAGATCCTCCAAACTTCTATGCCGGCATCACCCCTGAGAACAGTGTGGTGGAACAATTGGAAGTTGGAAACTCATCAGTTGGAAGTTTGAGAGAAGCAGGTTTTGCTATCTCTAATACCGTTCCTTATGGTAGAATGCTTCCAGGTTCTAGTGCCTTGATTTTATTGAAAGATGCTTCTCATCCTGATGAGATGATCATGAAGAAGGATGTAGCATTGTTCGCGCAGTGGGTTGGTGCTCCTGGAGCTTACCCTGGAAACATCCTGGGTATAATGGCTAAATGGAGAAACCTGTACAGAAATGCCGTTCAAGACAAGAGACATGCTGAATTGTATGCTCAAAACCCTGCAGGCATGCCAAGACCTGAAAACGACAGAGTGAGCCAAGCTTTCTTCCCGGTGATTTCACAACAAAAACCTGTAATGTTCGATGTGAGTGGTGTTCTTGATGTAAGAAGAGCCATGAGACTAAGAGATGATCTTGGTTTCCCTCTCATTGTTGCCGGAGTTGAGCAGTCTTGGGAATTAGTAGACGAATTGAAATCTACTAACACGCCAATCTTCCTTTCTCTAGATGTTCCAGACGAACCAAAAGCGAGCGAAGAAGAAGACAAATCTGACGAAATGAAGAACATGGAAGATAGAAGAATGGAATTCTACAAAATCCATGTTGGACAAGCTGCTAAGTTGGCAGAGGCCGGAGTGAACTTTGGTTTCGCTGTGGGTAGCGTTCGCTCCAACTCTATTATGAAAAACCTTCAGACCTATATTGACAATGGTCTTAGCACAGATGCTGCATTGGCTGCATTGACTACAAACCCTGCTTCTATCTTGGGTATTTCTCAGACTACAGGAACTGTTGAAGCCGGTAAAATTGCCAACGTAATGGTAACCACTGCGCCTCTTTTCACTAAAGAAGCGAAAGTGAAGATGATGTTCGTTGATGGCGATAAATTCGAATACGAGATCAAGGAAAATGCAAGAGGTAACCGTGGTAACGGAAATGCCGCTCCCGGAGCTGCAGCTGCCAGTGGCGACCCTATTGTAGGCACTTGGTCTTACGTTTTGGAAACCCCTCAAGGTGAACAAGGCGGAAAAATGATTATCAGAAGAGAAAATGGTGCTTATGCCGGTACACTAACCAGCGAAGACGGTTCTCCTGATAATGCTATGAACAACGTAAACTTCAGAGATGGTGAATTGGCTTTTGACTTCACAGTTGATGCCGGTGGCCAATCTGTAGAAATTGTAGTTGTAGGCGCTGTAAGTGGCAAATCTTACGATGCACAGGCCTCAGTAGCGGCATTTAATGTAAGCATTGCTTTCACTGCAACTAAAGACGATCAATAATTGAGATGACTATGAAAACTAAAAATATACTTGTATCACTCCTATTGATATTCTGTGCTTCAGCTTATGCGCAGGCTCCAAAGGGTGATGTTTTATTCAAAGGTGGTACCGTAATTACAGTTACTAATGGTACTCTTGAAAACACAGACGTACTGGTTCGTGATGGTAAAATCACAAGAATTGGTAAAGATCTGAGAGCTCCAAACGGAGTTGAGACTGTAGATATCAGTGGAAAATTCTTGATGCCGGGCATCATCGATGCTCACTCTCACATTGCAGGTTCTGCCATTAACGAAGGAACCAGCCAGGTGACTGCTGAGGTAAGCATGGAAGATGTATTAGATCCTTACGATGTTTCTATTTATAGAGCATTGGCCGGTGGTGTAACTTCTATTCACCTGATGCACGGTTCTGCTAACGTAATTGGTGGACAGAATGAAACTATGAAGCTTCGTTGGGGACAAACTGATCCTGATATGCTTCGTTTCGAAGGTGCTCCTAGAACGATCAAATTCGCTTTGGGTGAAAACCCAACCAGAGGAGCAAGAGCAAGAGGTATTCAACCTCAAAGCCGTATGGGTGTTGAAATGATGTTGAGAAACTCATTCTCACAGGCTGTTGAATACAAAAAGAAGTGGGATGCTTACAATGCTGATAAGAATCCAAGAAAAATTGCTCCAGAGTATGACCTGAGAATGCAGACTTTGGTGGACATCATGAATGGTGATGTTTGGGTGAATTGTCACTCATACAGAGCTGATGAGATCTATATGTTGATGAAGGTATTCAGCGATTTCAACATTCCAAGAATTAACTTCCAGCACGCTAATGAAGCTTACAAAGTAGCTCCTGAATTGGCTGCCTTTGGTGCAACTGCTTCAGTATTTGCCGACTGGTGGGCTTACAAGCTAGAGGTTTACTACTCTACTGCTTACAATGCGGCTATTCTTACTGAGAACGGTGTATTGACATCAATCAACTCAGATTCAGGAGAGTTAATTCGTCACCTTTTCCACGAAGCAGCTAAGACTCAGAAATACGGAAACCTTTCAGATGACGAAGCCATTGCGCTTGTTACTTTGAACCCTGCTAAGCAGTTGGGTATCGATGGCCGAGTAGGTTCTATCGAGGTAGGTAAAGACGCTGATATCGCCATCTTCAATGCTCATCCCCTTTCAACTTACGCTATTCCATTGTTGACTTATGTTGACGGTGTGAAATACTTCGACAAGGAGAATGACAAGAAAGATCAGAGGCTTTATGTTGACCCAGAGTCAAGCATAGAGCAAATCACTATATTTAATAGAGAAGATATGGATAGATGCATGGAAGGTGCTCATATCTTCAGTTTCGAAGAATTATTTTCTAATAACAAATGATAGAAGACATGAAAAACATTAAGAAACTGTTTTCTGCATTGCTGATGCTAACCTTGGTTCCCCTTCTGTCATTTGCTCAGGAAGATGATCAGGTGCTGAAGGCCGAATACGGCAAGTTTGCATTGACCAATGCCAAAATTTACACCGTGACTAATGGTGTAATTGAGAATGGAACACTGATAATCAACAACGGAATTATTGAAGCTGTTGGTGCTAATGTGCAAATACCGAGCGATGCTCAGGTAATTGATGTAGCCGGAAAAGAGATTTATCCGGGTATGATTGATGGAGGTACAACGCTAGGTTTGAATGAGATCGGAAGTATTGCTGAAGCGCAAGATTTCAGAGAATTCGGCCAAATCACTCCTCAAATGCAAGCACTTTCTGCAGTTAACCCAAATGCCACCGCTATTCCGGTAACAAGAGTAAGTGGTGTTACTACGGTTTGGACAATGCCTCAAGGTGGGGTTCTTCCTGGTACTGCTGCAACCATCAACTTGTTCGGTTACACTCCTGACCAAATGTTTGCCGGTCAGAGAGGAATTGTAATGAACTACCCTTCTACCGGTGGTGGAAGAAGATGGAGAAGACTTTCTGAAGACGAATTGAAGAAGCGTCAGGAAAGAGCCATGAAGGAAGTGAATGACACTTGGGACAAAGCTGAGCTTTACGCTAAGATTGAGAATGCCGATGATGTGAGAAACTATCCTGAAATTGAGGCATTGGTTCCAGTTGTTAAAGGTGAAACACCTTTGTTTATTGAAGTGAATGCTGCTCAGGATATTCTTAACGCTATTGAGTGGGTTGGAACAAGAGGCTACAAAAAAGTAATCCTTACCGGAGTTTCTGAAGGTTGGAGAGTTGCTGAAGAAATTGCAAAATCAGGTCTTCCTGTAATTGCAGGACCTGTTCAGGCAATTCCTACTCGTGACTCAGATGCGTATGATGCAGCTTATGCTAACCCGGGCATTATGTCTAATGCTGGTGTAAAAGTTGCTTTGAGAACTATGGATAATGAGAATGTAAGAAACCTTCCTTACCATGCTGGTTTTGCTGCTGCATACGGAATGGGTAAAGAAGAAGCATTAAAAGCCATCACAATCAACGCTGCTGAGATTCTTGGTATTGGCGATCAGGTAGGATCAATTGAAGTTGGTAAGAAAGCTAACTTCTTCGTTTCAACAGGCGATCCTTTTGAGACATCTACCAAAATCACTGACTTGTTCATTGACGGTTACAAAGTGCCAATGACTTCTCGTCATATCAGACTTTACGATGAATTCTTGAACAGAAACCCAGGTGTAGATAAAACTAAGCCGGTAATCGATATCAAGAAGAAATAATCATAAAGACTATTCCATAAAAAGCACTCTCATTTGGGAGTGCTTTTTTTATATTGAAAAATGAACAATATCACACACGAGTTCAGGTACCTAAGGTCCCTGTTGAATGGCACCAAGAAACTTCACAAGCTTAAATCCGGGTGGAAAACTTCATACTTGTTAAGAGTTCTTGGAGCTTATCTAGTATTAGACCTGGCACTCAATCTGATTATTGGCTACCCTCTCTTTACTCTGCTAGAGGATTATTATGATACATATACAGAGGTTCTGGAATCTCCTTTGGAATGGCTTATTATAGGTGTAACTATTGTACCGCTTATTGAGGAAATCATCTTCAGAGGCCCAATGACTTTAGCTAAAAAGAACATAAAAGCCACTCAATGGCTGTTTTGGTTGTTGACGATAGCCTTTGCCTTGGTTCACATCACAAACTATGATTTCGATATTATACCTATCTGGGCATATCCATTAATGGTACTTCCACAGTTCATAACAGGAATACTTTTAGGAGTTGTAAGAATCAGGTTTGGACTGAGATACAGCATCATTCTTCACTCAGCATTCAATTTCGTTCTACTTGTTCCTGAAACTATCTGGAATCAATCATAATCTACCACTTCAAATTCTCTGCTTAATTCCTCATTTCCGACAAGCAGATGCAGTGTATATTTACCTCTTTTGATAAAATCATTGAAGTGAATAAAGTACGCCTCATCACTGAATACTTGCTTGAGAATTAGGTCCCACCGATATTGGTTCAAACCCTTTCTGCCCACTAGCTCCTTGCTCCAAATATCCTCGTCCTTATTGTTCTTTATGAGCAAAGTAACCTCCTGCGCTTTTGGCAAATTATAGCTTATGGTGGTTTTAGACATTGTTTCAAATTCAGGCTGTCTATGGGTATCGCCAAACTTGGGTCTTCTGAATTCAGGAAGGTCATACAAAATCACCTGATCTTTTGGCTCTTTTGCTTCACGAATTGGCTTAAGGTTTACTCTATAAATCCCTCGACCATGAGTGGCCACCACCAGGTCTTGTGCGCTCTCTTGAATGGCTAGGTCCGCCACGCTCACTGCAGGTAAATCGGTACCCAATAAAGACCAACTTTCACCTTTATCTACACTGATATAAACTCCACGATAAAGCCCTGCATAGAGAATATCTTCATCGGTTGGGTCTTCTCGAATTACATTGGCTGTCTCATTGGGCAAATCAGCACTCACAGATTTCCAGCTAGCACCATAATCTTCAGAAACAAACACATGAGCTCCTAAGTCGTCATAGTTCATACCACTAAGGGTAACATAAACTCTTGACTCCTTGAAGTTGGATGGCTCAATACTGATGACATAATTAGTCGGCAAACCAGTTGAATGCTCCTCCCAACCTTTTCCATCATCTTTGCTTACCCAGAAGGCCCCTTTGTCTGTTCCCATATATAACAATCCTGGTTTTATTGGTGATTCAGCCAATGCACCTGCGGCTACAGACCTTCGATCTTCATCGGCCGACTGTGCAAGGTCTCCACTGATTACCTCCCAATCATCTCCTCGATTGGTACTTTTGAAAACGTAGTTTCCTGCATGATAAAGGGTTTTATGATCGTGTTTTGAGATGAAATAAGGCGTCATGTAGTTGAACCTTAAAATTCCTTCATGGTCTCTTGGTAGCCTGGGCCTGATTGAAACCGATTTATCGGCTGCCATATCCTTTCTATGAGCAGCACCATTCTGCATACTAAAGTAAACCGTATTGGGATCAGTAACATCTACACAGGTAACGCAGCCATCGCCCCCACTCCAGGCATCTATCCAAATGTATCTCCAGCCTTTGGCATATCTTGGGTCGTATTCCAGTGATGGCCCATAAACACTGGCATCATCCTGAACACCTCCATATATATTGTATGGCTCCTGATCATCAACATCGATATCATAGAATTCACCTGCCGGAATATTATTATGATGAAGCCATGTTTTTCCCTTATCCATTGTGGTATAAAGCCCACCATCATTTACCAAAGCCATATGACTTGGATTAGTTGGATTAATCCACATTTCGCAGTTATCCAGATGCAGGAAATCTGCGGCCATTGGGAAAATATGGTAGATGTCTCCACCTAAGTAGTCAAAGGTCATCCCGCCATCTTCACTGTGAGCGACACGAGGGCCAAGACCATAAATCTCATTGTCATTCTGAGGATTCACATACATATCGGCAAAGTACCAGCCGATAGTTGAGAAGAAAGGCATGCCCTTTTCATGCGTCATCTCCCAGCTATTTCCACCATTAAAGGTGCGGTAGAACTTACCCCAACCTTCACCTTCTGGTCTGTTTCGATGATCTACCAAGGCATATGCTTTATTCGGATTTGAATAGGAAACAGCTAAACCAATTCTACCTACATCCTTGTCATTCGGCAATCCTGAGCTAACCTTTTTCCAGGTTGACCCTCCATCTTCACTCTTATATATACCACTGTTTTCACCATGAACCTGTGGGCTATGTTGCCACATAGAAGTGTAGACAATATTGGGGTCGGAAGGTGCAATCACAATATCATTAGCTCCCGTTTGCTCGTTCACATATAAAACCTGCAGCCAGGTTTTGCCACCATCTTCAGTTCGGTATACGCCCCTATTTTCATTATCAGACCAGAAATGACCCAGAACTGCCACCAGCGCTATATCGGGGTTAGTCGGATGAACTGCAATCTCTCCAATATGCCATGAATCATTCAAGCCTAAATGCCTCCAGGTTTCTCCTGCATCATCAGAGCGATAAACGCCAGTTCCGGGCATGGTAAAGTTCCTTGGCTTCTTCAGACTCTCTCCTGTCCCGAGGTAAATAATATCGGAATTGGAAGGCGCCAGCGTAATATCTCCGATTCCCAAGGCAGCCTGATTCTCAAAGATCGGTTCCCAGGTAAGTCCATTGTTGACAGTCTTCCATAAGTTTCCCGAACCAAAAGCTACATACATGGTACCTGGATTATTGATATCCACTTGAATAGCATCTGCTCTTGCCGAGTTGATGGTTGGCCCAACTTGAACCCATTCGACATTAAAGGTGGTCTGCTCCTTCTTTTGCTGATATTGTCGAAAAGAAGCCATTAATGGCGATTCCGGCTGCTGCGCTTTTAAAGTAACGCTGGCAGATAGTGTGAGCAGACAAGAAACAATCAATGAAAAGCGATTACGAGTCATTTAGAGAACTTTATTGGAAGAGATTAAAATAGTCAATAGATCATCAGCTTCAGCAAAATCATTTGTTTTCGGCAAAATACTCCTTTAAATATGGTATAGGTTTCAGGCTCATAACATGAAGTGAATATTATTTCCCATCCAATTCAACTATTTTTGCAGAACTGTTGTTAGCCCATGTAATTGGCGAAAATCATGAGTAAAAGAGTCGTAGTTGGTTTATCGGGAGGAGTTGATTCCAGTGTTACTGCACATCTGCTGTTGGAGCAGGGCTATGAAGTAATAGCCATGTTTATGCGTAACTGGGTAGATGATTCTGTCATTATCTCAGATGAATGCCCATGGGTTGAGGACAGTAATGATGCGCTTGCTGTTGCCGAAAAACTCGGTATTCCGTTTCATGTAATAGATCTTAGTGAGCAATACAAAGAGCGTATTGTTGACTATATGTTCAGAGAATATGAAAAAGGTAGAACGCCTAACCCCGATATACTCTGCAACCGTGAAGTAAAATTCGACATATTCCTCAATGCAGCTATGAAGCTAAAAGCCGACTATGTCGCAACGGGACATTATGCTCAAAAAGAAACCTTCATTAATGAAGAAGGAAAAGAAATTCACCGACTGATTGCTGGAGCTGATCCAGGCAAAGACCAGAGTTATTTCCTTTGTCAGCTAAGTCAAGAGCAATTATCTAAAGCACTCTTCCCAATCGGGCATCTTCAAAAAAGTGAGGTAAGAAAAATTGCCAAGGAACAAGATTTGATTACCGCAGAAAAGAAAGACTCTCAGGGGCTATGCTTTATTGGCAAAGTGAGATTGCCTGACTTCCTGCAACAGCAGCTAAAACCAAAAACCGGAGAGATCAGGGAACTGGAAGCTGATGCACATAACTTTGAAGCCCTCAAATTGAATGGATCAGCCACTTATGCTTCTAAGAAAGAAGAGCTTGTAGCGCTCACTACTCCTTATTCTTATCAACCTACTGATGGTAAAAAAGTAGGTGAGCATAATGGAGCACACTATTACACTATTGGTCAAAGAAAAGGACTTGGTGTGGGTGGTACTCCTGAGCCATTATTCGTTATTGAGAAAGATACCGAGAGTAATGTAATCTATACTGGCCAGGGAGAAAATCATCCGGGATTGCTCAGAAAAGGTCTTTTTGTGCCGAATGAAGACGTACATTGGGTTCGTCCGGACCTAGCTCTAGCCGTTGGTCAATCAAAAGAATATCTGGGTCGAATTCGTTACAGACAACCTTTAGAAAAGCTTGAAGTCTTCAGCGAACCGGAAGGTCTCTACTTCATTTTCGAGAACTATCAGAAAGGAATTGCACCCGGACAATTCGTGGCTTGGTATGATGGCAACGA
>JABXIP010000143.1 GCA_013373005.1 Cytophagia bacterium
ACGCATGGAGCAATGGCGCTACTACGCAAGACTTGAATAACCTGACAGCCGGAAATTACTCCCTGACACTAACCGATGCTAATGGTTGCGTTGAAACTGCCTCTTATACCATCTCCGAACCAAATGCCCTCACTATAAATTTGAGCCAAACAGACGTGAGTTGTTTTGGTGAAGATAATGGTGCCATTGATGCTACAGTTTCAGGAGGAACAGCTCCATATACCTACAACTGGTCCAATGGAGAAAGCACGGAAGACATTAGCAATCTGGTAGCCGGAAACTACACACTGAATCTTGTAGATGCCAATGGATGTACCTCCTCGGCCTCCGTAACTATTACCGAACCGAGCGAGCTCACTCTTTCTTCAATTGTAACCGATGCAGGCTGTAATGGAGGAACCAACGGAGCTATTGATCTATCTGTTCTGGGAGGAACAGCTCCATACACTTACAGCTGGAGCAATGGAAGCACTTCTGAAGACTTAACCAGTCTTACTTTTGGTGCTTACACAGTAACAGTAACCGATGCAAATGGCTGTAATACCGACCTTGTAGTAAACGTAAACGAAGATGCCAGCTTCTTTGTCAACCCGAATCTTACCAATGTTAGCTGTAATAATGGAAATGATGGTGCAGTCGATCTGGACGTTACTGGCGGTCTGGCTCCTTTCAATTTTTCATGGAGCAACGGTGCAACTACCGAAGACATAAATGGCCTAACTGCAGGGGTCTATACAGTGACCATAGTAGACGCCAACGGATGTACTTCCATCTCTCAGGTTGAAATTACTGAGCCTGATGAAATCAGCACACTTATTTCATCCACAGATATCCAGTGTAATGGTTCAACAGACGGTACTTTAACATTAGACCTTCAGGGAGGAACAGCTCCTTACGGAATCACCGTGAATGTGATTCCCGGAACAGGTATTCAAGCTACAGTTACAGACTCCAATGGTTGTAGTCCGGTAGTTTTCGGCATTGAGTCGACAGCCACCGGATTCCCTGCCACCGCTACCGCCAGCATCTCAGGTAGCCAATTGGTGGTGGGCAACCTTGGGGCTGGAACTTACGACATCACAAGACCAGATCTGGGAGGAACATTGATAGGTTCTGAAATCATCAATGAACCAGCTACTCTTTCTATTTCGGCTACCACAACCGATGTCAGCTGTAACGGAGGAAATGATGGTGCCATTGACCTTAGCGTAACTGGCGGTATAGGGAACTATACGTATTCATGGTCTAATGGTAGAACCACAGCAGACCTTGGCTCTCTGGCAAGCGGAAGCTATACGGTTACAGTATCTGATGCCAATGGCTGTTCAACCACAGCTTCATTTACCATTAGTGAACCTCTTCCAATTTCTGTTTCAGCAGGTATACAAGATGTGCTTTGTTATGGTGGAAGTAATGGTAGAATCAATCTATCAGTTTCGGGCGGAACCGGAGGTTATACCTACAGCTGGTCCAATGGTTCCAATGCCAGTTTATTGAATAATATCTCTGCGGGCAACTATACAGTGCTGGTTACCGATGCCAATGGTTGTACCGTTCAAGAAACCTTCGAAGTAAAACAGCCAACCCAAATTGTTCTCGATGTAGATGTGGCTAACCTATCATGCTTCGGGGCTGGAGACGGTTCCATCAACTTGAGCGTATCAGGTGGAGGAGGCGGATATACCTTCCTTTGGTCTACCGGAGCAACTACGGAAGACATCAGTGGCCTATCTGCTGGTACCTATTCAGTTACGGTTTCAGATGCGAATGGCTGTTCAGCGCAAAGATCTATTTTGGTGACAGAGCCTCCAGTGCTGAGCATGTCAGGTTCGGTAAATCAAATTGTTTGCTTCGGGTTGAACAATGGTGACATAGACATTACGGTAACTGGCGGAACCGCCCCTTATAGCTTTGCCTGGGACAATGGGGCCACTACCGAAGACATTGCCAATCTAGCTCCGGGAAGATATATAGTACGGGTAACTGACGCCAATGGCTGTACTACCGGTCAGGCTTTTCAAATTACTCAGCCAACTGAAGTTATTGTTTCTGTTGCTCAACAAAACCTACTTTGTAATGGAGCAAGTACCGGTTCCATAAACCTGACGATAACTGGTGGCGTGGGTTCATATCGGGTCGATTGGCAGGATGGAGCACAAGGACTTAGCAGATCGAACCTAAGAGCAGGGGTCTATGAAGCCACTGTATTTGATGGTAATGGCTGTGCCAAGCAGATAGCCGTTAACATCACCGAACCAAGCGCCATTGTCATAACTCCAACAGTAACAAATGTTGGCTGTAATGGAGATGCTACGGGAGCCATAAGTATTAGTGCCTCTGGTGGAACCGGACCATATACATACAGCTGGTCTAATGGTTCAACATCAACAAGCATAAGTCAATTGCCTGCTGGCTTTTATGATATTACCGTAACCGATGCCAACAACTGTACAACCATTTCTTCAATAGAAGTGGAAGAGCCAGCGACTCTGGTTGGCAATGTGGTTCAAACCGATATTATTGATTGCGATAATAGAAGAGTCTCACAAAATATTGCGGCTGTAATTCAAGGTGGTACCGGCCCTTACAGCTACAGCTGGGGTGGCCAGCCTTTCTCTTCTGACTATGAGACCACAGCATTCCAGGATGGTAGCTATGACGTTATCGTGAGAGATGCCAATAATTGCGAAATACAAATCAATTTCGATGTGACCTTGCCAGTTTTAGGGGAATCAGATCTATTGATAACAGGATTACAAGACCCTCAGGGAGAGTACACCTTCAACATTCCAATCCTTTTTGAGGTAGAAAAGACTGATAATATTACTTCATGGGAGTGGGATTTGGGAGATGGTACAACTTCAAACGAAGAATCCTTCGAACATACTTATTCAGCTGTTGGTCAATATTTAGTTCGACTAACAACTACTGATGACAACGGATGCACACTAGAACATGAGTTGAGCATTGTGGTAGACCTTGGTTTTGAAATAGTAATGCCAACGGCATTCACACCAAACTCAGATGGGTTAAACGACAAGCTCTATCCTGAATTTTATGGTATAACTGACCTAAAGCTGGTTATTTATAACAATTGGGGAGAAGTGGTGTTTGTCTCTGAAAAGATTGACAACGGAGGCTGGAATGGCATGGTAAATAATGAACAAGCTCCTGCAGGAGGCTATGCTTATAAGCTCTATGCCACATCGGTTTCAGGAATTTCCATTGAAAGAGCAGGGGCGTTTTTATTAGTGAATAAGTAATGGAAAGAAAAAGTATCATCTACCTTTTCTTGTTGCTATCCATACTGACAAAAGCTCAGGCTCAAGATGCGCAGCTAACCCAGTTTTATAATGCTCCATTATACATGAACCCAGCCTTTGCCGGCTCTATTGAATTATCGCGGGTAGGCTTTAATCAAAGAATTCAATGGCCAACCTTGGCTCAAACTGTAGAAACCAGCTCGGCATATTACGACAATCACTTTGCCAATACCCCACATGGAATAGGCATCATTGCCACGCGCACCAGAGAATCGGTGGCTAAGCTAAGGTATACCTACATCGCTGGTCAATACTCTTCCAGGCTCGAACTAAACGACTCCTGGGTATTTCAACTAGGTGTTGAGGGAAGGTGGTTTCAGAAAGATGCAGACTTTGAAGAGCTTCTTTTTTCGGATCAGATTGATTTAGCAAATGGGATTATTGCCAGCACCTCGGCAGATTTCATTCAAGGTCAATATCAAAAGAGCGGCTTCGACATGGGGCTAGGCGGTGTTTTATTCTCGGGCTCAACCTGGATAGGCATGTCGATTTTCCACCTTTTGGAACCAGACGACTCGTTTGGTGGAGGCGAATCTAAAATACCGCGCTTTTTCACAGTGCATGCTGGTCAGAAATTCTATCTCAAAAAGGGTAGAAGAAGAAATACCCTCAGCTATAGTTTTCAGGAGAGAAGTGTTTCATTGGCCGCTAACTACAAGTCCCAGGGACCTTTTTCACAGCTAGACGTGGGTGTGCAAACCTATTTGGAGCCGTTTTATGGTGGGGTATGGTACCGAGGGATTCCTATTCAATCTGTCGGTTCCATCAATAAAAGTGAATCAGTCATTATTCTGGCCGGAGTTCAATTGAGAGAAGGCGTAAATATTGGCTACAGCTACGACATTACCGTTTCTGACCTGAGAGGAGCCTCTGGTGGCTCTCACGAAATTTCTATCAGCCTGCTATTTGGAGATATTCGAAGACTCCGAAAACACGTGAAGCTACCTTGCTTCTACGTGCCATATGGATAAAAAAAGGCCGCTTTCGCGACCTTCTAATTTCTTCTACTCATATCTGAGATTATCTACCGGATTTCTTCGGGCGGCCTTCAATGATTGATACCCCACCGTTATCCAAGAAATGATCAATACGCCAAGAGTTCCCAGAATAAAAATAAGTGGATTAAGGCCTACTCTAAATGGGTATTCGCTTAACCAGCCCTCCATATACCACCAGGCGAATGGAATAGCCAAAACAGCCGAGATGAGAATAAGCTTAGTGAAGTTATTGAACAGCAAATTCAATAAGGTAAAGGTTGAAGCGCCCAGTACCTTTCTGATCCCTATCTCCTTCTTGCGTTGCTCAGTAACAAAGGCAGCCAGGCCGAAAAGTCCTAAACAAGCAATGGTGATGGCCAAAATGGCGAAGACCGTGAAAATGGTTTTTACTCTATTCTGCTCGCCAAACTGGTTTTGGAAGAGCTGATCCAGAAAGGAATATTCAAAAGGTAAACCGGAGGCAAACTGATCCCAGGTTGTTTCTGCCAATTCCACTATTTCGGAAGCCGACTCTGGATTGAACCTGATGCTTACCGAACCTCTGCTATTACCTAAGAACAAAGCATGTGGTCCTATGGCGGTTGTCATATTTCTGAAGTGGAAATCCTTCATTACTCCAATAATGGTAAAGGTCTGCCCCCGATTATCGACCACTCCTTCGAGTGTCTTTATCTTCTTACCAATTGGGTTTTCAGTATAACCAAACCTTCTGAGTGCCGTCTCATTGACAATTACAGCAGCCGTGTCTGTGGCGCGGTTCTTATCGAAGAATCGACCATCCAAAATCTGAATGTCATACACCTCCGCATAGTCTTCATCTACATACCAATTTTGGGTAGAAACTGACTCATCTGGTGAGGTAGCATCTTCTGGCAAAAATGGAAAGTCATTTAGTGCATCAGTTGCCGGAATATATCCACTGATACTTACGCCTTGCACCAAAGAGCTTCTTTCCAGCTCAGTTTTAAAAGCATCCAATTGTTCTCCCAACAGCTGGGTTTCGTTAACCACCAAAATCTGATCTTTATTAAAACCTAAATCCTTATGCTGAAGGTAGTCTAGCTGGCTATAAACCAGAATAGATCCTATGATCAGAAAAATTGAGGTACTGAACTGAACAATAACCAGCAGATTTCTCAACCATTTTGAAGCCTTTCCTTTGGTGGCATCTCCTTTTAAAACCTTAACGGGTGAGAAAGATGAAAGCACAAAGGCAGGGTAAATTCCTGCGAGGAAACCGACAATAACAGTGGCCAATAGAAGGAATGGCCATAAACCTGCGGCTGAGAAAATCGGATTTTCCAGCGACTTATCCGTAAGTTGATTGAAGCCCGGAAGCAAAGCATAAACAAGAGCTACTGCCATGAGCATAGCAATAAAAGAGTTCAAAACTGCCTCGGTCAAAAACTGACCTATTAACTGCTTCCTCAATGAACCAAGAACCTTTCTCACCCCTACTTCCTTCGCACGAATCGTGGCTCTGGCCGTAGCCATATTCATAAAGTTGATGCAAGCAATGAGCAGAATAAAGGCTCCGATGATGCTGAACATAAACACATACTCAATAGTACCTGTTTCATTCAATTCAAAATCGAGATTCGACCTCAAGTGTATTTGGTTGATGGGCTGAAGAAAATACCGAACGTCTAGAGCTCCTGCTTCAATTCCCTCAACCATATCCGCACCCATAAACTGCTGAATTTGCTCGCCCATATGCTTAATGAGAAATTCAGGCATCTTCTCTTCAAAAGAAGCCTGCTGTTCGGGGGTCTGAAGTTCTACATAGGTCACAAAGTTGTTGCTCAGCCAGAAGTTCCGTCTGGCCTCGTCCAGGTTGAGCATGGAAATGAACATGTCATAATCAAAGTGAGTGTTATTAGGAATGTCTTCAATCACCCCTGTGACAATCATGTCGTCTCTATTATCTACCCTAATCACCTGGCCTATCGGATCATTCTCACCAAAAAACTTCTTAGCTGTGCTTTGTTCCAATACCACAGTATTGGGCTCATCTAGTAAGTGATCTTTATCGCCTTGAAGTACCGAGAATTTGAAAATATTGAACCACTCCTGGTCGGCCCAGGTAATTCCACTTTGTTGATAAAACTTATCTCCAATCTGAATATTCATTGAAGAATTGCCTCGGGTTCTTCCCGCTTCAATTACCTCCGGAAACTCCTCTTTCACCGTCTTGGCCATAGGGTCTGGAGCGGTGGGTAAGTTGAATTCATTGTTAGCAAACTTTAGATAGTTAGCAACCCTGAAAATCTTCTCTGAGTTTTGAAAGTGCTTGTCGTAACTCAGCTCGTCTTTCACATAAATGGCAATGAATACGCAAGCTGCCATACTTACCGCTAAACCGACCAGGTTCAGCATAGAGTAAAATTTGTGGCGCATCATGCTACGATAAGCCACTTTGATGTTGTTTTTGACCATTGTTGTATAGATTAAATTTTGAGTAAACCAATTGTCTTTTAAAAGCGAGACTCTGAATAGGAGAAGCACATCTAAGAGAAATTTCCGATTGGCAAATCGCTCTCCCTTTTCCTCAGCATTGACCTCATAGTATTCCTCTAGATCACCCAAAATGTCTTCTTGAAAATCGGGGTGACAGTAGAATTTAAATATGCTTTCTCCGAGCCGTTTTAGCATAACTGAAACTGTAGTGCTACATCTCGTATTTCGTTGTATAGTTCCATGCGGGTTTGCATGTTATAGTCGAGCGCCTTTTTGCCGAATGCGGTTATTTTGAAATATCGCTTGCGTTTTCCTCCACGAGCTTTGGTGGTTTCTCCCAGCTCAGAAACAATAAAGCCTTTTTCTTCCATTCGCCTTAAAGCCGATTGCAAAGCTCCAATTGATACCTTTCTCTTTAGCCGCTTTTCGATCTCCTCTTTGATGGAAACGCCATAAGCATCGTCATATAAAACACCTACTGTGAGCAGTACAAATTCTTCGAATTCTCCGAGTTGATATTTCTTCATAACATAGAATTAATTCCTAAATGTAGTTTTTAAATACGGTGAGATAAATAAAAAGTTCCTAAATGTAGTTTTAATGATTAGAAATCAAGGCCTCACTCCAAGTGAGACCTTGATTGAAGCTTTTGTGGTTTTTCAAAAATTCAAGGCTCCACACAAAGTGAAGCCTTGAATGGAACTACTCGCTTCTTAAGTTTTCTGCTGGGTTACTCTTGATTGTCTTAACAGAAATCAGGCTGATGGTAGCGGCTATTAACAAAACAATTCCAATGGATGTTGCGGCATAAACCAAAGGGTTGATGGCCACCTGATAGGTGAAGTTGCCCAACCAACTCTTCATATAGTAAACAGATATTGGGACTGCCAGCAACAAGGCAATAGCTGAAATGATAAGATACTTGTAGTTCATTAGCCATAGAATGTTCTTTGCCGAAGCACCCAATACTTTTCTAATGCTAATCTCACGAACCCTTTGACGCACCACTATTGAAACGATGCCCAAAAGACCTCCGCAAGCCAAGAAAATAGAGATGCCGGAAAGCAAAACGGTCAGCTTTAGCGTACGCGCCTCCTCCTGATATAATTCATCAATCTGGCTATCTAAAAACTGATATTTGAACTCGAGCTCAGGCACAATTTCCTTGAACTTAGCCTCCATCTGTTCCATGGTGGCCGGTATGTTATTCGGGTTAACACGAGCCAGAATATAGTTGGAAGCATTCTCATCCATCATCATAATAATGGGCCTGATAGGAACATGGAGCGAGTTATAGTGAAAGTCTTTTACCACGCCCACAACAGTACCTTTCACCAACTCCTCATTATTTACCCAAAATAATTGCTTACCCACCGGATCCTGGACATTCAGCTCCCTCACAGCAGTCTCGTTCAACACAAAAGCAGTTCCGGTAGAATCTGCAGCAAAAGCATCATCTAACATTCTGCCATCTACCATTTCCAGGTTTAATGCGCTTGCAATATCCTTGTCTACAAACATCTCAGAAGCATCTACCGTCAGTTGAGGATTGGCTTCCATGTATAAAGGGTGTTGATTGAACTGACCTCCGGGAACATTAGAAACCACAGAAGTTTCACTGATTCCGGGCAAAGAAGCCAGGCTATTTTTGAGCACCTTGATTTTCTGACTCATCGTCTGCCCCACAATTTCAAGCACCATCAGGTTATCGCGATCGAAACCAAGGTCTTTGTTTTTCAGGTATTGAATCTGACTTTTTATAATTAGACTTCCGCTAATCAGTAAAACCGTTGCCACCAACTGAACACCCAACAAGCCGTTTCTCAAATTAGAACCTCCTAACTTGGTCAACTTTAAACCTCTAAGAATGCTACCTGCCTCAAAAGAATTTAAATAAATGGCAGGATATAGGGCCGAAACCAAAGCAGTGAATAGAGTAATGATGAGCATAAAGGCAATCACATCCGCTTGCCAAAGGTTTTCAATGGCAATACTCCCGTTCACTAAATGATTGAATGGCGTTTCGAGCCAATTCATTACAAAAATGGAAAGAGCAAGTGCTAAAAATGTGGTCAGAAGAGCCTCTAACGTAAACTGAGTAAATATCTGAGATCTGTAAGCACCTAGTGTCTTCTTCACCCCAACCTCCTTCAGCCTCTGAGCTGCTCTCGCAGTATTGAGGTTTACAAAATTGATGATGGAGATGAGCAAAATAAATAGTGCACTCACTCCATAAATCACCAGATAGCTAAAGCTACCATTCGGCTCAAGTTCCCAGCGAATATTAGAATGCAAATGAATGTCTTGAATAGGTTGCAACTCAAACTTCACTTCACCGGCTCTCAAGCCATCGATATAATCTTCCGGCCAATTCAGATACTTCGGAGCCCAGTTTGGAATTTTAGCTTCTAAATCATTCGCATTTGAACCGGCTCTGAGTTTGATATAATTAAAGTGCCCGAAGTCGTCCCATGACATCCAAGGGTCATTAAAGTCAAGAGACTTTAAACTCACATAAGAGATAATAAAGTTAAAATGGAAGTGAGAAGCTTTAGGAGCATCTTCTACTACGGCAGCAACTTCCAGCATATCGTCCATACCATTGAAGCTTAGCCTTTCGCCCACTGGATTTTTATCTCCGAAAAAGCGCTTGGCTGTAGACTCTGACAAAACAATCGCCCATGAAGTTCTTAGTGCTTTCTTAGCATCTCCCTGAATAGTTTTAAAGCTGAACACATCGAAAAAGGTGCTATCTGCAAAAAAACCGTTGTTCACCTCATGTTCCACATTACTCTGTCTATGGGTAAGTAAAACGCTGGTTTTGGTTAAACCCGGTCCATAAATGGGCGATAGACTGACCGCATCAATCACCTCTGGAAAGTCATTGACCATAGCCTGAGCCATGGGATGTGGTGTTCTGGTTTGAGGGTTTTCATTCATCCAGGCAATGCGATAGATATCATCAGCATTTTCTAAAGACGAATCATATGAAGTCTCGAATTTCAGGTGCAGGTATATAAAACCGCAAACGGTAAAGGCCAGTATGAGACCTAGCAGATGAAAGCCCGTCTGCATTTTGTGGCGCATCATTCCCCGCCACGCGAATTTGAAATAGCTTCTGTACATGATAATGATATTTGAGTGTTGACCGATTTTCTTTAGTGCGAAGGGACGCAGGAAGTTGAACATGTGGAACCAGTAATGGAGGTTGGCCTTCCATTTAGAATTTTCCTCGCGCTCTATTTGATAGTATTCATAGAGATCTCCTTCAATCTCTTCCAGCAACCTGTCTTTACAGAACCAGTGTAAAAGCCGGACAGCCAGCTTAGGAGGATGATATGATGATTTAGAAGGAGACAACTCTAGCCAGTTTTAGAGCTACATCCGGAATCTGATTGAACAGGGTATTACGCAACTCATGGTTCTTCTCAAGAGCTCGTTTACCTTCTGCAGTAATGGTGAAGAGTCGTTTTCTTCTACCTCCTCTTTCATGAGTAGCATCCGCCAATTCAGACTTTAAAAAGCCTTTTTCTTCCAATCGGCTTAGCGCGGAATGAACCGCTCCAATAGCTACTTTTCTTTTGGTTTGATTGATAATTTCTTCCCGAATACTCAGACCATAAGCCTCAGGATAAAGCACTCCTACAATCAGAAGCACCAACTCTTCAAACTCACCTAATTGTGTTCCCTTCATATTCTCAATTTTCGTATTTGTAGAACAAACATAAAAACAATTTCTACAATTATGAAATTTGAATAAAAAATTAAGGGCTTCACTTCAAGTGAAACCCTTAATAATCTTGTGGAAGCACCAGCCCTAACCCCTCGTGAGAGGAGGGGAATCATACTCGTAAATTTTTATAAATAGCAGACTAAACTCCTCCCCTCATTTAGGGGAGGTGCCTGAAAGGCGGAGGGGTTAACGATACTGAGGAGGAGCAATTCCCTTCAACCTTAAATAAGTGATAATCTGCCCTCTGTGGTGAGCATTATGATCGAGGTAAGAAATCACACCGGCAGTCATCCTATCATCCGACTCCTGCTCCAGAATAAATTTGTTGATTTCATCGAACTTGGTGTTCGCCCAGTCGATCAGCTCTTGCTTGGTCTTAGAATTTTCATCGCCCGGAGCCCACTGTGCATTACCTCCATTGCTAAGTGCTCTCTGAAAATAATCTATGCTATAAATAATGTGGTAGGCCTGTGCCGCAAATGTTCTTTGTTCGTCATTAGGCTTATAAGAATAATCGCCCTCTGGCATAGCTTCAAAAACAGCAACAGTATACGCTTTGGTAGCATCTAGCCTTTGTTTGAGCCAATCATAGCCCCCTTCATCGTTGGCTTGAGCGGTAGATACAATTAAAAAGAGCGCCAATAATGCGCTGGTCAGTTTGTTTGAGATTTTCATCATTTGAGTTTTTGGTTACAAATTCTAATATACGTAACAGCTTACCTATTTTGTTTCCCTTATCTCAACCTGACTTTCCTTGATCTGATAAAACTTATGCTCTTGTTCGATCTTCTCAAAAATGGAGATGGAGCGCTCTGGTCTGGCATCTGTAACAAAGATTTGTCCGAAGGCATCTGAAGCCACCATTTGCATCAGCTTTTCAATGCGGTGATCGTCCAGCTTATCGAAAATATCGTCTAGCAGAAGGATGGGTTTAAGGCCTAATTCATTCTTTAGAAAATCGAAATTAGCCAGCTTCAATGCAATCAAATAAGACTTTTGCTGGCCTTGCGAACCAAACTTTTTCACCGGCTTTTCATCCATCAGAAAAACGAATTCATCTTTATGCGTGCCTTTGTTCGTTCTTTTCAGAATCAGATCCTTCTTCAGTGAATTCGTGAATTTCTGATCAATTTCTTCTTCAAAATCCGATTCGTACTGAATATCAATAACCTCCTTCTCATTACTCAGAACAGAATAATGCTCAATCAACAGTGGTTTGAATTGCTCTATAAAAGCCTTCCTTACCTTGTAAACTTTGGAACCTAAGTCTATTAACTGATGAGTAAATGGTTCTAGCAAGTCAGCATCAAACCTATCCTGATCGGCAAATTGCTTCAACAGACTATTTCTTTGCTTCAAAGCATGATTGTAAGCAATGAGGTTGTTCAAATAAGCCTGATCTACCTGCGAAATAATGGCATCGAAAAACTTCCTCCTATCCTCACTGGCTCCGCGAATCACATCCGTATCATTGGGAGCAATAAGCACTGCCGGAAATTTACCAATATGTTCACTGGCTCTTTTATATGGTTTATCATCCAGCTTGATCTGCTTTTTCTTTCCTGCCTGATAAGCACAAAGCACCACACGCTTTTTAGAATCTTTGTGAAATTCACCTTTGATGGAGAAAAAATCGGCTTCGTGCAAAATGCATTGCAGGTCTTGTGCCTGATCGGCACTTTTGGTGAAGGACAAATAGAAAATAGCATCCAACAGATTGGTTTTACCACTTCCATTGTCACCCAGAAAGCAATTCACTTGGGGTGAAAAACTCACATGAGCCTGCTCATAATTCTTGTATTGAATAAGTCTAATGGAATCGAGATGCATTTTCTGTGCTAATGCGGAAGTTAATTTCAAAGTTGAACGTTTTTGTCTTATTTTCGCAGTCCCATTCAAACTATTGAAAATTAAAGGTTTTTTACCTTTTAAAGAATGATACATGGCAGCAGCAAAAGGAAATACAAAAGCTAAGGCTAAAAAAGAATCTAAGTTTTCTAAAGAGACCTATATGTTCTGGTACGAGAACATGCTTTTGCAAAGAAGATTTGAGGAGAAGGCCGGCCAACTTTATGGCCAACAAAAGATCAGAGGTTTTTGTCACCTATATATAGGACAGGAAGCTTGTTCAAGTGGGTCTGTAAGTGCTTTGAAAGAAGGCGACAAGTATATCACTGCCTACCGTGACCACGGTCACCCATTGGCATTGGGTACTGATCCTAAAGCTGTAATGGCTGAGTTAATGGCCAAAGCTACCGGTATTTCTAAAGGTAAAGGTGGTTCCATGCACATGTTCGACCGTGAGAAAGGTTTCTTCGGTGGTCATGGTATTGTAGGTGGCCAGGTGCCATTAGGAGCAGGCATTGCTTTCGCTGAGAAATACAACAAAACCGGCAACCTGTGTATGTGTATGATGGGTGACGGTGCTGTAAGACAGGGTGCCTTCCACGAAGCATAATGCTTCGTGG
>JABXIP010000500.1 GCA_013373005.1 Cytophagia bacterium
AAACTGCGCTCTTCCATAGAAGTACTTTTGATGCAAGAATGCCCCGGACTGAACTCTGTCCTTCTCAAACCAACCATGAGCCAAATACGCTTTGAATGAAAATACTCTTGACAAAAATGGAGACTTAACCCAGCCGTTTGTACCTATACTTACCTTAGGAAGAGGTCTGGCATTATTTCCATAGGAAAGGCTTCCAATCGAAAGTGTAGAGTCATTTAATCCAAAAACCTCCTCATCGAGACCTGCTGTTATTCTAACTATTGGAGTCACCACTGAAAAGTTAGCTTGAATTACAGAACCATACGTTCCTCTACTAGAAGCAGAAGCCATTGTTTCTACTTCCCACTCTTGTCTAAGCCATTGCGTGGTTTGATATCCACCATTATAATGAATGAGAGAATACATTCCTCCAGCCTGCTTATCAGTAAAACGCCCACTGTTATTATACTTCATCCAAAAGGGTAATGACACGGGATTTGTGGCTAAAATTCCAGTGCCTACCTGAATGCTTTGAGAAAGCCTAAGACTATCTTGCTCTTGACCTAAGACTCCTAAGGGAAGAATGATAATTAAGAATGTAATTGTTAAGTTTCTGACCATACTCTTTATGACACAAGCTTTCCTTTATGGGTTGTAAGAAATTCAACGGACCTTTAATATTTCTTAAAAAGGAAAAATTATGACTTAATTGATTTACAAATTTGTCAAATTGAATTGACAGAAAGAAACTAAATCTGTATTCAACGATTATCTAGATTCCTTTTGCAGAAATAGAACCTTAATTCAGTATATTCCTTCAGCCAAATTCTATCTCACTATGGAAAAATTCACTTCCGCAATGGAAGCCTTCAACTATTGGGTTAGTCAAAATCCGAACCAGGTTTTTCTAAGGCAACCTATTAACAGAACCTTTATTGAGTACACCTATCTTAATGTAGATGAGGAGATAAGGAAGGTTGTCACCGGACTTAAAAAGCTAGGAGTTCAGCCAGGCGATCACGTGGCTATTCTCTCTAAAAACTGTGCTCATTGGATTATGGCTGATTTAGCCATAATGGCTGCCGGTTGTGTTTCCATTCCGATATACCCCACTTTTGGTGCCGAGACTATTGAAGAAATATTAATTCATAGTGAATCAAAGGCCATCATTATTGGTAAGCTTGACGATTTCCCATCGCAGCAACGAGGTATTCCAAATATTCTCAAGATTGGAATTGAAATGTATGGTGTAGTGGAAGATCAAACTTGGGAGAAACTACAAGCCCAAAACGAACCCAGTAAGAAGATACATACACCTAAATCAGACGAACTGATGACCATTATGTATACTTCCGGAACAACAGGAAATCCTAAGGGAGTAATGCATTCTTATGGGGCATTCGAACAATTGATCAATACTGCAATAGATCAGATTAAAATGCCGCCTCATCCTCGTTACTTCTCATACTTGCCTATGACCCACATTGCAGAACGGGCCGGTATTGAGATGTCCGCCATATTTAGAGGAGCTACTGTCAGTTTTCCTGAATCGCTTGATACTTTTGCTGAAGATTTGGCTTCGGTACAGCCTGAGACCTTCTTTGGCGTTCCGAGAATCTGGCAGAAATTTCAGGAGAAGATCTTGGAGAAAATGCCTCAGAAGAAACTCAACCGCTTGTTGAACTTACCTCTTATTGGCGGAATAGTTAAAAAGAAAATCAAAACTAAACTGGGACTTTCTGCTTCAGTGGTTAATTTTTCGGGAGCAGCGCCCATTGCTATTAGCTTGCAGCAATGGTATAAAAAGCTAGGGATTGAAATTAATCAGGCCTATGGAATGACTGAAGACTGCATCCTCTCCCACTTCAATTTAACGGGAAGCAACAAATTTGGAACAGTGGGCAGGCCTTTACCTGGTGTTACGTCCAAGCTGTCTCCAGAAGGCGAGATTTTAATCAAGAGCAACTGTTTAATGAAAGGCTATTACAAAGAGCCGGAAAAAACTGCTGAAATGTTCACTGATGATGGCTTTCTGAAAACAGGTGATATTGGTGAATTCGACCACGATGGATACCTGTCCATTACAGGACGAGTAAAAGATCAATTTAAAACGGATAAAGGCAAGTACATCTCTCCTGCGCCAATAGAATTGGAAATTCTTAAGAACAATGATGTTGACCAAGTTTGTATAGTAGGCACCGGAATTCCTCAGCCTATTGCCCTGATAGTTCCTTCCGAAGCAGGCTTAAAAAAGGCCAAGGAAAGCTTCAACCAATCTATTTGGAAAACCATTTCAGAGGTAAATCCTGGTCTGGAAAGCTATGAAAAGATTGCAAAGGCAGTAATTATGAAAGAGGTCTGGTCAGTTGACAACGGATTGATGACACCTTCACTTAAGGTGAAAAGAAACAGGGTTGAAGCACTTCACCTACCAATGTATCCGGAGTGGTTTAAGGAGAAAGCAAATGTAGTTTATGAAAGCTAGAATTTATGGCCTGATACTTCTGGCCCTTTTTTATGCTCAAACTATTGCTGCACAGGTAACTCACCAGAACGTGTTCGATACCATTCCTTTTATTATGGAACATCATAATAATCGATTGAAAGCTTTTGCCCAGGAGCCGATGAAAACAGGGCAAATCATTTTTCTCGGAAATAGCATAACGGAAGGCGGAAACTGGATGCAATTATTTCCAAATCAAGACGTAATTAACAGAGGAATTGGTGGAGATGTTGCGCATGGCATCTTGCAGAGAATGGATGAAATCATACAGCGCCAGCCAAGTAAACTGTTTCTACTCATCGGCATCAACGATATTGGTAAAGATATTCCAGAAGCAGTTATAGCTGATAATATTGGAAAGATTGTTGATAGATTGAAGAAGGAAAGCCCCAATACAGCAATCATCGTTCAAAGTATCCTTCCGGTAAATCCTGAGTACCCAAATTTTCCGCAGCACTACGATAAGCAATTCAGGGTTTTAATGACTAACCAACTCATTTATAAGGTCTGCAAAGATAAGGAGGTTCGGTTTGTCAACCTCTTCCCCTACTTCTTAGATGACAGGCAGAGGCTAAAGTCAGAACTGACCGGAGATGGCCTTCACCTTAATGCTAAAGGATATGAGCTCTGGGTTGAAATTCTCAAAGTTGAAGGGCTGATGTAGCTACTTGACCGCTCTGAAAGACCAATTATTGACAACGGCCAGAATTCTGATGGTTATAATTACCGAAATGGTGATGATGATCCTAAAGTCGTTGTTTAGGGCGGTCTCACCGAGTAACAGGTATACAATTCCTCCACCAACACAAACGGTAGCGTAGACTTCCTTCCGGAAAATCATAGGGATTTCATTCACCAATGTATCTCTCAACACCCCTCCAAAGACTGCAGAGATGGTACCCATCATGACAGCCACAACCGGAGACAAGCCTAGGTCTATGGTTTTTTGAACTCCAAGAATCGTAAATAATCCAATTCCAATGGAGTCGAATAGAAACATGGTCCTTCTCAGCTTTTCGAATATACGCCTGAAGAATATGGTGGCTACATTTGCCGAAGCAATAATGAGCAAGTAATTGATGTCTTGCATCCAACCTACTGGAGTACTACCAATAAGCACATCCCGTAAAGTGCCTCCACCCACAGCAGTAATAAAGGAGATTACTGCAGCGCCAAAAAAGTCTAATTGCTTTTTTGAAGCCAACAACCAGCCAGATACGGCAAACACAAAGGTTCCGGCTAAATCTACAAAGTAAATCAGGTCAGTGCTTGAGAACTTTTCCATTGCTCAAAAGTAAAGCATAAAAAAGACTGCCCGAAAGGAAAAAAATATTCAATCATAACTCACTGAAAATCAAACAAAAGCTAAGTGATTAAAAATTATCCATCACTTTTTTAATAAGTACTAAATCCAAAGTCTTCTATTACTCCGTTTATTCATCAACTACTCAACGGAAGGGTCTTACTACAACGCCTAAACACAGACCTAACCCGTTATTTGCCTAAACACTAAACCGCTGTTCTATAAGAGTGCAGCGGTTTTTTTATGGATTAAGAAATTGGTTTTTTCATTACATTCAACCATGAAGAATCAGCTTATCATTCGTCTGGCCAAACAGAGTGATGCCGCAAATATGCTTGAGATCTATGGCCCCATAGTTGAGCAAACAGCTACTTCTTTTGAAACCGAAATACCAAGCCTTTCCGAGTTTCAGCAGAGAATAGAATCATATGGTTCCAAAGCCCCTTGGCTCGTGGCAGAGATTGAAGGAAAGGTTGTCGGATATGCCTATGCTACCGACCACAGAAGTAGAAAATCCTATCAATGGAATCAGGAAGTGACAGTTTATGTACATCACGATTTCAGAAAACTAGGTATAGCCAGAAAGCTCTATCTACTACTGCTCGATATGCTTCAGGCCATGAATTTCTGTAAAGCTATTGCGGTTATTACCTTACCTAACGATGCCAGTATCGCTTTTCATCGGTCGATAGGTTTCAGGCATATTGGAGAAATGAAAAACATTGGTTACAAATTGGGTAAATGGCATGCAACCAGTTGGTGGGATATAGACCTTCATCACAATACACAGACTCCCAAAGACATCAAACCCTTAACGGATATAGTTTCGCAATTTGGCTTATTCTAAGAGCTAACAAACTGCTAAAGAATCACCGGAAATGGATAAACTCCTTGAGAAAATAAGTCAATGTCAAATCTGCAAACCTCACCTCCCACTTGGTCCTAACCCAGTAGTAAGGGCCAGTGAAAAATCGAGAATTCTTATCGTTGGCCAAGCTCCTGGAACTAAAGTTCACGCCAGCGGAATTCCCTGGGATGATGCATCAGGAAGAAACCTTCGGAAATGGATGGGAGTTTCTGAAGAGCAGTTTTACAATGCTGATCTTTTTGCCATAGTTCCAATGGGTTTCTGCTACCCTGGTAAAGGTAAGTCTAGTGACTTACCTCCCAGATCGGAATGCGCCACTGAATGGCACAATCAATTGCTTTCCAAAATGCCAAATATTGAGTTGACCCTACTTATTGGCCAATATGCACAAGCACATTACCTAACAAACCGAAAAACCACACTTACAGAAACAGTAAAAGCCTTTCATGAGTATGCTCCTCAATATTTTCCTTTAGTTCATCCTTCTCCTAGAAATGGTATTTGGATGCGCAAGAATCCTTGGTTTGAGGAAGAGGTATTACCTGTGCTGAAAAGTCGGATTTTAGAAGTTCTCTAAAATAAAGATGCCATCCCTTAAAGAGATGGCATCCATAAATATCGAGATAAAGAATCTTACTTATCTATTCTTAAATTTTCCTCGTCTTTATTCACCACAACTGGTTTTCCTAGTCCCGTGTTGTTCAATCTTGGTAACTGGGTTTGACCATCTCCAACAACCACGTAAACAAGTTTATCAGGATCCATATACTCATCGATCAATCTCTGAATCTCAGCCTTATCCATGGCTTTCAATTTGGCTTCATCTTTTGCGATATAGTCTAGCGGC
>JABXIP010000299.1 GCA_013373005.1 Cytophagia bacterium
AGCCAGATAAAGGCTGCCCAAAACCATTTCAGTTCGAAACCTAAATCTCTCCAGAGCAGGAAAAGTACGGCTACTGAAAGTAAGCTGAAGATCAGGTTGACATATTGAAAAGAAGGGATAATGTCTGACCCAAAAACTGAAGCTATAAATGGTACTAAAACCCGTTGATGAAAGGGGTGAGGCACTTTGTAGTCCTCTCGATAGTCTTTGAAATAGTCGTAGATGTTGCGGTAGTCATTGCCATCGAACTCAGGAGCGATGTCATAGCTCAATGAGGGCTGAGTCTGCCTGTAAAAGAAGAAGGCAGCCACTGTAAGGCCAAGAAAAACAAAAAGCCAATAGCCCTTAATCCGCATAGGGTGAAAATACCAAAACAATCACGTCATGCCGGAAAAATAGTCCATATATTTTCCAATGGACTATTTTATCCGGTATCTGTTGAGTGTGAGATTCCGGATATTTTTCTTCTCTCAAGAAAGTTGAGAAGAAAAATTGCGGAATGACGGGTTTAGTTTTGGTCGACCCCTTGATTTGTCGGAATGAAAATACCCCTAAATCCCCTGAAGGTGACTTTTGTCCATCGGTAAAGAAGCCTTTTGACTGACCCATGCCTGCTGCATGCAGGCTTTAGGGCGGAGGTATAAACTCAATTCTTATGCACAGTTCTTGAATTTTGGAATTTGTGTTTTGATTTATTCTTCCTGTGTCTTCAATTTTAAACTGCTAACCCCTTTTTTTGAATCATGATAGCAGTAGTGCAGCGGGTTTCAGAATCTTCGGTGAAGATTGATGGCGAGATTAAGTCTGAAATTGGGACAGGCGTTATGATTCTTCTGGGAATAGAAGAGGCCGATAATCAAGAGGATGTAGAATGGCTCAGCCGAAAGATTGCCAATATGCGCATTTTCAACGATGACGAAGGAGTAATGAATAAGAGCCTTCTCGATTTTGATGGCGAGGCTCTGGTCATCAGTCAGTTTACGCTACATGCCAGCACCAAAAAGGGCAACAGACCTTCTTATATCAAAGCGGCCAGACCTGATGTTGCTATTCCGCTATATGAGGCCTTCAAAAGGCAATTGGCGACTGATTTAGGAAAAGACATAGGTTCAGGAGAATTTGGAGCAGATATGAAAGTATCTTTGGTTAACGATGGGCCTGTGACCATCATCATCGACACAAAAGACAAAAAGTAATGAGTACAGATATAAAGGGAATTACCGCACTGCAAGAGGAAGTAGATCACTGGATTCAGACTGTGGGAGTTCGATATTTCAATGAGCTAACCAACATGGCTCAGTTGAGTGAGGAGGTTGGTGAAGTGGCTAGAATCATAGCCCGCAGGTATGGAGAACAGTCAGAGAAAGAGTCAGATAAATCTAAAGACCTGGGCGAAGAACTGGCCGATGTACTTTTTGTGGTGGTGTGTCTGGCCAATCAAACAGGAACCGACCTGCAAACCGCTTGGGAAAAAAGAATGGAGAAAAAGACCTCTCGCGATAAAGACAGGCATAAGAATAACGAGAAGTTGAAGTAGCGAGCGGATATCAGTTAGTCGGGAATCAGAAATCAGTAAAGTGCTCACTAACCGTCATTGCGAGAAATCAGATTCGCGATAGCAGAAGATGATGACGAAGTAATCTGTCTGTTATGGTGCAGGCTGCAAAGAACAAGCGGATTGCCACGTCACAAGTTTGACTCAGGTCAAACTTTCTCCTCGCAATGACGGAACCGATTGATAAGGTGGATTAATGACTTGATCAATAAATTCCCTGCGACCTTAGCGTTCTCAGCGGTGAACTAAACCACCAATTCCCCATTCTTCAGCTTAGGAACTACATCGAACTCATTGCTACGTGAGCAGTATTCAATGTCTTTCATAATACCGAATTTGGTCAGTCGCTTGGCGTGATTGCTTCTACTGATAAAGTAATACGGATCTTTTCCCATGGCCTGGAAAAGGTAGAAAGCCGAAGTTGCAGCATCAGAATCAAACTCAGCTTGTTTCTTCAATCCATCTAAAACGGCACCGGCAAAAAGGCTGTCTTCCAGATTGTATTTTCCTTTCCATCCCGCACAGAATAGAAGGATATCTCGTTTAGTATTCGAAAGGTATTTAACAACGGCCTTGAGGTTCAAAAATGCCCCGATTATTACTTCCGGAGCTTCTTTGGAAAGGTCTAATGCTCTGGTACCATTGGTGGTTGTGGTGGCGATTTTCTTTCCTTTCAGTCCTTTCTCCATATAATCGAAAGGAGAGTTGCCTAATTGAAATTGAGGAAGCTTTTTCCCATCTCTTTCTCCAGCCATGATGTAGCCCTGTGCTCCTAGAGCCTCACACTCTTCAACTGTGGCAATTGGAGTTACGCTGGCCACCCCTGAACCCAAACCTGCAACCATGCAAGAGGTGGCTCTTAGTATGTCTATAACAACAACGGTTTTATCCGTCACATCAAACTGATGAATGAGTTCAGGGGTGTAGCAAACGTCTATTTTCATTGTGGTGTTTATTTCTGCACAAATGGCAGCTTTACAATTTCAGCTTTAAGTCTTCTATTTCTTACTGCAACGAATATTTCAGAACCAACAGCTGATAATTCCTTCTTCACATAACCCAAGCCAATACCATAGCCCAACGATGGCGACATGGTGCCTGAAGTTACTTCTCCAATGATGTTTTCATCAGCATCCATTAACTCATAATGACTTCTAGGAATACCCTTGTCAATCATTTTGAAGGCCACTAGTTTGGTGTCTACTCCTTCTTCTTTCTGCTGCTTTATGGCCTCGCTATTGGTGAATTCTTTGGAGAATTTAGTCACCCAGCCTAAACCTGCCGCTATCGGAGAGGTATTATCTGTGATATCGTTTCCGTAGAGGCAGTAGCCCATTTCTAGTCTGAGGGTGTCTCTAGCGCCTAAACCTATAGGTTTGATGTCGAATTCTGCACCGGCTTCAAAAATTTGCTTCCAAACTGACTCAGCGTGGTCGTTGTGAACGTAGATTTCGAACCCGCCTGCTCCGGTATAACCGGTTGCCGAAATGATTACATAATCTACTCCAGCCATTGGGCCAACCACGAAGTTGTAGAACTTGATCTCTGAAAGGTTGACAGAGGTCAGTTTTTGAAGCGTTTCAACTGCCTTTGGTCCTTGAACAGCGAACAATGAGTGATTGTCAGAAACATCTTTCATGTTCACACCCTTTGTGTTGAACTGGCTGATCCAGTTCCAATCTTTTTCAATGTTGGAAGCATTCACCACCAGCATGTATTTGGTTTCGTTAAAGCGATAAACCAAAAGGTCGTCTACAATACCGCCATCTTTGTTGGGTAGGTAAGCATATTGAGCTTGTCCATCAACCAGTTTTGAAGCGTCATTGCTAGTCACTCTTTGAATCAAATCAAGCGCATCGGGTCCTTCTAAAACAAATTCACCCATATGTGATACATCGAACACACCAACTCCATTTCTTACAGTGTTATGTTCTTCAATATCAGATGAATATCTCACCGGCATATTGAATCCGGCAAAGGGAACCATTTTGGCTCCAAGGCTTGCATGAAGGTCGTTAAGTGCTACTTTTTTCAATTCCATTTCCATTCTCGTTTTGCTGGACAAAAGTAATCATTGAGGTATAAAAAAGTCATAGGATCAAGATTAATTATGATCACTTCAACCTGCATGCAACCGTTGGCTGGCTAATGACGTCTTTTAGCTGTCAAACCAAAAACTCAAGTCAAGAACATGTTTCAGAATTTTCTTAAAGTAACGATCAGGAGCTTGCTCAAAAGTAAGGTCTTCGTTTTTATCAACATAGTTGGTCTAGGGCTGGCTTTAGCTTGTTGTATCATTGCCTTTCTCAACTATGATTTCGCTAAAACTTTCGATAGGCAGCACGCCAACTTTGACGAGCTCTATGAGGTGTCTGTTAAAATAGATCAGAATGGCGCTCAAGTGCCTTTTGGTTTTGCTCCTATGCCTTTAGGGCCTTCCATTAAGGCCGAAATTCCTTCAATTCGAAGGGTGAGTAGATTCGAAAGGGCTGGTGTAACCATCAAAAGAGATGATAATGTGTTCAACAGATCAATGGCTTTTGTGGATGCGGACTTTCTCGATATGTTCACATTCCCAATGCTCTATGGCGATGCCGAGAGCTACCACGAGCTATCCACGGTATTGATTTCCGATAGAGCAGCTTTCTCGCTTTTTGGTAAGGAAGATGCGGTTGGCGAAACCATTGAGTTAGTACTTTCAGGAAAGCCGAACCTATTTTTAACGGTTGGTGGCGTTTTCGAAGAACCAGGGTTGCAAAGTAGCATGCAGTTTCAGCTGTTGACCGACTTTGAGAATTACTATAGAAACTTTGAGGTAGAGAAAGGCGATTGGAAGCAGTTTGTCGATGGGCTTTTTATTCAGTCTAATGATCCAAATATAGGGCAGACCTTGCCTGCCCAGATTCAGA
>JABXIP010000433.1 GCA_013373005.1 Cytophagia bacterium
ATGGTTTCAGTTGGAAAATGAACCTTGATGTTATTGCCAAGAATATCGAAGAAGTAGGTAAGTCACTCAATCAGAATGCTCAATTCGATAGACCAACACTTTTCGTTAGAGGCTCTAAATCGGACTATGTATTGGATAGCGATATTAACCTGATCCATTCAATCTTTACAAATTCCAGGGTTGTAACCATCGGTGGTGCAGGACATTGGCTTCATGCGGAAAAACCAGATGAGTTTTACGAGACTGTTAACGCTTTTTTGAACTAGTATGAAGCAAGGTGTTGTCTATTTAATCCCAAACGTAATTTCTGCAGATACACAGGATAAAGTGATTCCTCAACAAGTAAAAAATGCTATTCTGGATACAGATATCTTCTTTGTTGAAGACTTAAGAACTGCAAGAAGGTATGTGAGCAGCCTGAAACTAGGTTTGACGATTGAGGATTTAGAATTTCAGATTCTAGACAAAAAAACCAGCTTTGAGCAGTGTTTTGAAATTGCTCAGATGGCGCTGGAAGGAAAAAATTTAGGAGTTATTTCCGAAAGCGGTTGCCCTGGGGTGGCAGATCCTGGAGCCAGACTCGTACATATGGCTCAACAGCTAGGCATTACCTGTAAACCACTTGTAGGACCATCTTCCATCCTGATGGCACTTATGGCTTCCGGTTTTAATGGACAGTCATTTGCTTTTCATGGCTACCTGCCCATTGATAGAAAAGAGAGACAGCAGAAAATTCGGGAACTGGAGAAAGAATCCAGAGAAAAAGATCAGACACAAATTTTCATGGACACACCATATAGAAATGAGGCCTTGCTTTTTGATCTGATTAAGACGGCCAGAGGAGACTCCTTTCTTTGTGTCGCTAGAGATATCACGGGAGAAAAAGAGTTGATCAAGACCAAGTCCATCTCTAAATGGAATGCCAAGGAGATAGATCTAAAGAAGATTCCAACCATCTTTTTACTATACGCCAATTAGAGATTGGAAAAAGTTTTCTAATTACTCATATAAGACTAATTTTGCAGCCTTAAAGAATATCATATGCCATATCTATTTACCTCAGAATCAGTATCTGAAGGGCACCCAGACAAAGTAGCAGACCAGATTTCTGATGCTCTGATTGACAACTTTCTGGCCTTCGATCCTGAGTCAAAAGTTGCTTGTGAAACTCTTGTTACGACCGGACAGGTTGTTTTAGCTGGTGAGGTGAAATCGAATACATATCTGGATGTTCAAAGAATTGCCAGAGATATGATTGAGAAAATTGGCTATACCAAAGCTGAATATCAGTTTGACAGCAAATCTTGTGGAGTACTTTCTGCCATTCACGAGCAGTCTGAAGATATTAATAGAGGTGTTGATAGAGCTTCAAAAGAAGAGCAAGGTGCAGGTGACCAAGGGATGATGTTCGGTTATGCTACCAACGAGACCGAAAACTATATGCCTTTGGCCTTAGACCTTTCCCATAAAATTCTTCAGGTGCTAGCTGACCTAAGAAGAGAAAGTAAAGAAATTACTTATCTAAGGCCTGATGCCAAATCGCAGGTAACTATTGAATACTCCGATGATAACGTGCCTACAAGAATAGATGCTATTGTAGTTTCTACTCAGCACGATGACTTCGATGAAGAAGCCGCTATGCTGGCGAAAATCAAATCTGATATCATCAATATTTTGATTCCAAGGGTAAAAGCTCTTCTTCCGGATCACATTCAAAAGCTATTCAATGACGACATCAAATATCACATTAACCCTACAGGTAAATTCGTTATTGGCGGCCCACATGGTGATACAGGTCTTACAGGTAGAAAAATTATTGTAGATACCTATGGCGGTAAAGGAGCTCATGGTGGGGGAGCATTCTCTGGTAAAGATCCTTCAAAAGTGGATAGATCGGCTGCTTATGCTACAAGACATATTGCTAAGAATTTGGTTGCAGCCGGTGTAGCAGATGAAGTCTTGGTTCAAGTTTCTTATGCTATCGGAGTTGTTGAGCCAATGGGAATCTATATCAACACTTATGGTACTTCTAAGGTAGGAATGAACGATGGAGCTATAGCGCAAAAGGTTTCTCAAGTATTCGATATGCGCCCTTATGCTATTGAAACAAGACTGAATTTGAGAACTCCAATTTATTCTGAAACTGCCGCCTATGGTCACATGGGAAGAAAGAATGAAGTAGTTAAAAAGACATTTATTAATTCAAGCAATCAGCCTCAAGAGTTTGAAGTAGAGCTCTTCACTTGGGAAAAGCTTGACTATGTAGATAAAGTAAAAGCAGCCTTCGGTCTGTAAACAAAAAGCCCCGATTTCTCGGGGCTTTTTTATTGAATATCAATGGAGGACTAGTGCGCCAGCACTTTTTCCTTATGCTTCTTAATTTGTCTCCTCAGGGCTTCTGCGCAGTGGTCAGTTGCCGCCTCAAACGAACCGTTGGTTTTATGAGCAAACAACTGTTCCCCCGGAACATTCAGTTTAATCTCAACTGTTTTGTTTTCAATACCCTCATTATTCAACCTTAGAATTACTTCTGCATCAATAGTCCTATCATAAAAGGTATCTAGTTTGTCGAGTTTTTTCTGAATGAAATTGATCAACTTGATGTCTGCATCGAAGTGGATTGATTGAACTTGTACTTTCATGATGTTAAAATTTAAAGGGTTAAACTTATGCCTTTGGATGTGCCTGATCGAAGACCGACTTCAGCTTCTCCAAAGAATTATGTGTATAGACCTGCGTTGCAGCCAAACTACTATGCCCCAACAAATCCTTCACCGCATTCAAATCGGCTCCTTTGTTCAATAAGTGGGTTGCAAAAGTATGGCGCAAAGCATGAGGGCTCTTTTTATCTAGCGATGGAACCTGATTCAGATACTTTTTAACTATTCTGTAGATCATCATCGGATATGCTTGCCCTCCGTCTTTATTAACGATTAAAAATGAGTCCTGATCATGTGAAAAGACATGATTTTTCTCAGTTATTAGATTTTTTAACAATTCATTTAGGCTGCGCGAAACAGGAATAATTCGCTCCTTATTTCGCTTCCCTAACACCTTAATGGTTGACTCTGAGGGCTTAAAGTCTGAAATTCTAAGCCCTATAAGCTCAGATAATCGAATCCCTGTGCCATAGAGTAACTCAAGAATAACTTGTTCGGTTTTTCCTTCTAAAGAATTTTCAAAAACTAATCGGTCTAAAAACTCGGAGAACTCTTGCTCATTGGCAAAGCCAGGTAGCTCCTTCTTTACCTTCAAAGATTTGATCTTCTGGGTAGGATCTTTCAATATGACTTCCCGCTTCAACAAGAACTTGAAGAAAGATTTGAGCGAAGCAATTTTACGATTGACACTTCTGGAAGAAATGCCTTGGTCCATAAGCGACAACACCCACGACCGAATCATCAGTTGAGTTGCTTCTGTTAAACTTGAAATGTTGAATTTTTCTTGAGCGAAATGCTCGAATTGATTTAAGTCATTTTGATATGACTTAAGGGTGTGTTGGCTGTACCGTTTTTCGTATGATATGTATCGAAGGAAGGATTCAACCATGATAGTACTGCGTCTTTGCACACAGTACTAACATAGTGATTTATCACTACTAAAGAAATGGATTAGTAGTTTTCTTTAGCGTACATCTTTTGCTTGTACGCAGCCTTAATTTTCTCAGTTCTACGAGTTATAGAAGGCTTCTCGAATTGAGTTCTAGATCTAAGTTCTCTTAGAACCCCTGTTCTTTCGAATTTCTTCTTGAAACGCTTAAGCGCTTTATCAATCGATTCGTTTTCTTTTACGTTAATTACGATCATAACTTATAACACCTCCTCTCGTTCGGGCTGCAAAGATACATAAATATGACCGATAGCAATGTGCTGCCTCAAAATTATTTCAATAAGGATCTGGAAATCACCAGCTTTTGAATCTCGGATGTTCCTTCACCGATAGTACAAAGCTTGGAATCTCTATAGTACTTCTCTACCGGATAGTCCTTAGTAAAGCCGTATCCTCCAAAAATTTGAACTGCTTCATTGGAGAATGATACCGCACACTCAGAAGCATAATACTTAGCCATTGCCGACTCCTTGGTAACAGGCTTTCCATCATTCTTAAGCTGAGCTGCTCTGTAAGTCAGCAATTTGGCAGCTTCTAGCTCAGTGGCCATATCTGCCAGCTTAAATGAAATACCTTGAAAGTTGAAAATTGGCTGGTTGAATTGATGACGCTCTTGAGAATATGCCAATGCTGCCTCGAATGCACCTTCAGCAATTCCTAAACTTAATGCTGCAATGGAAATCCTTCCGCCATCCAAAACTTTCATCGATTGAATAAAGCCCTCTCCTTCTTTGCCCAGCATATTCTCCTCAGGAATTCTGCAATCTTCAAAGATCATTTCTGCAGTTTCCGAAGTACGCATACCTAACTTATTTTCCTTTTTGCCGGCTTTAAAACCCGGAGTTCCTCTTTCTACAACGAAAGCGGTCATTCCATGCGAGTCACCAACCTCCCCGGTTCGTACGATTACAACAGCAGCATCACCAGATTTCCCATGAGTAATCCAATTCTTGGTGCCATTAATCACCCATTCATTTCCGTCCTTTCTGGCAGTAGTTTTCATATTCCCAGCATCAGAACCTGTGTTTGGCTCGGTTAACCCCCAGGCTCCAATCCATTCTGCAGTAGCAAGCTTTGGCAACCACCTTTTCTTCTGGTCTTCATTACCAAAGAGGAGAATATGGCCTGTACAAAGTGAGTTGTGAGCGGCAACAGAAAGCCCGATTCCCGGATCTAACTTGGCAACTTCAGATACAACGGTAATGTATTCATTGTAGGAGAATCCTGAACCACCATATTCCTGCGGAACCAAAACACCCATTAATCCAAGTTCTCCAAACTTCTTAAAGATGTGGACAGGAAATTCCTGATTGTCGTCCCATTCATTTCTAAAGGGTGTAATTTCCCTCTCTCCAAAATCTTTGATCATATCAGCAATCATTTGCTGATTCTCGTTCAACTCAAAATCCATTTCCATAATAGTTTGTCGAAAATTATCAATTTCGCTCAAACTAACAAACGATCGTTAGGAAGAATAGTTTAACGAGAATTATTGTCCATTCAACCACACTTCAATTATCATTCAACTAAATTGGTCTTCGAATTATCGCACAGAACATACTTTTGAGAAAAACTTAAGAATGAAGAAGATACTGATCACCGGTGGAGCAGGTTTCATAGGCAACCATGTGGTTCGATTGTTTGTCAACAACTATCCTGAATATCAGATCTACAATCTGGATGCATTAACCTATGCTGGAAATCTGGAGAATCTGAAGGATGTGGAAGAAGCCTCTAATTATTCCTTTGTAAAAGGTGATATTACTGAC
>JABXIP010000356.1 GCA_013373005.1 Cytophagia bacterium
AATCTGAATACTGATCGGACAAGCCAAAAAATTAGAATAAATGTGAATATGTACTTTATCAAGGCTATCTACTTAAATACTGATTACGTTTTGAATAAATCTCCAAGAAGTAGTCATCCATCAAATCATCGATGAAGTAAATGGCTTCTCCCGTAGATTTCATTTCAGGGCCTAGCTCCTTATTCACCTTAGGGAATTTGTGGAATGAGAATACAGGTTCTTTAATGGCGTAACCTTTTTTCACTGGCTTAAAGTCAAAGTCTTTAAGCTTTTTCTCACCCAACATCACCTTAGTGGCATAGTTCACATATGGCTCCTGATAGGCTTTGCCTATGAAAGGAACGGTTCTCGATGCTCTTGGGTTCGCCTCAATGATATAAACTTTATCGTCTTTTATGGCGAACTGTATATTTATCAGACCAACGGTTTTTAAAGCCAGTGCAATTTTCTTGGTATGTGCCTCAATCTGCTGCATCACGAAGTCTCCAAGGCTATATGGAGGCAATACCGCGTAAGAATCTCCCGAGTGAATACCTGCAGGTTCAATGTGCTCCATAATACCTATGATGTAAACATCTTCGCCATCGCAAATTGCATCGGCTTCAGCCTCAATGGCACCATCAAGGAAGTGGTCTAGCAATACCCTGTTACCAGGAATATCTCTCAAAATGTTCACTACATGCTCTTCAAGCTCTTGCTCGTTGATCACAATCTTCATGCTCTGGCCGCCCAAAACATAAGAAGGTCTTACCAGAAGTGGGAAGCCTAGCTCTTTAGAAAGCTCGAGTGCTTCGTCAGCATCTTCAATCACTCCGAATTTCGGATAAGGAATGTTGTTTTCTGCTAGCAGGGTAGAGAATCTACCTCTGTCCTCAGCAAGGTCTAGCGCTTCAAAGCTTGTTCCGATGATCTTAATACCATATTTATCAAGCTTCTCAGCCAGTTTCAATGCAGTCTGGCCACCTAACTGAACTATAACACCTTCAGGTTTCTCATGAAGGATGATATCGTAAATGTGTTCCCAGAATACCGGCTCGAAGTATAGTTTGTCTGCTGTATCGAAATCTGTAGAAACCGTTTCAGGGTTACAGTTAATCATGATGGTTTCGTAGCCACACTCTTTAGCAGCGTACAACCCATGTACACAACAATAGTCAAACTCAATTCCCTGACCAACACGGTTAGGTCCCGAACCAAGAACAATGATTTTCTTTTTATCTGAAGAAACTGATTCGTTTTCCTGATCGAATGTAGAGTAGTAATAAGGGGTTTGTGCCTCAAACTCAGCGGCACAAGTATCTACTAGTTTGTAAACCCTCTTAATTCCTAATTCATGACGCTTGTTGAAAACTTCGCTTTCCCAACAGTCGAGAAGGTGAGCAATCTGACGATCGGCATAGCCTTTCTCTTTCGCTATTCTTAGCAGTCTTTCAGGAAGAGTGTCTAGGTTGTATTGAGAAATTTCATCCTCAAGCTCAAGAAGTTCTTCAATTTGCTGAAGGAACCACTTGTCGATCTTAGTCTTCTTTTGAATGGTTTTGAACGGAATACCCAGCTTAAAGGCATCGTAAATATGGAACAATCTGTTCCAGCTTGGGTGCTCCAGGCTTTCCAAAATGGCAGCCTGATCTTTAAGCTCCTTGCCATCGGCTCCTAATCCGTTTCTCTTAATTTCAAGAGACTGACAGGCTTTTTGAAGTGCTTCCTGGAAATTTCTTCCAATTCCCATGGCTTCACCTACCGACTTCATTTGCAGGCCAAGTCTTCTGTCAGAGCCTTTGAACTTGTCGAAGTTCCAACGAGGTATTTTCACAATCACATAATCCAACGCAGGCTCAAAGAAGGCCGAAGTGGTTTTAGTGATTTGGTTTTTCAATTCATCGAGGTTGTAGCCAATAGCGAGCTTGGCAGCAATTTTTGCGATTGGGTAACCTGTAGCTTTTGATGCGAGAGCAGATGATCTTGAAACCCTAGGGTTAATCTCAATACCGATGATGTCGTCAGTCTCGGGGTTTACAGAGAACTGAACGTTACATCCACCTGCAAACTGACCTATGGCATTCATCATCATGATGGCCATATCTCTCATTTTCTGATAGACTGTATCAGGGAGTGTCATGGCAGGAGCAACGGTAATGGAGTCACCGGTGTGAACCCCCATTGGGTCGAAGTTCTCGATAGAACAGATGATGATGACGTTGCCGATATTATCTCTTAGAAGCTCTAGCTCATATTCCTTCCAGCCCAGAATACTTTGTTCAACAAGTACTTCGTGAATTGGTGAGGCATCTAAACCTCTTGTCAGTGCCTCGTTAAATTCTTCCTGGTTATCAACAAAACCCCCACCATAACCACCAAGGGTAAATGAAGGTCTGATTACCAATGGAAATCCAATTTCCTGGGCAATTTCTTTTCCCTTTAAGAATGAAGTAGCGGTTTCACCTTTACAAACGCCTACTCCAATTTCAATCATTTTGTGTCTGAATTTCTCTCGATCTTCAGTGGTTTCAATGGCGTTGATGTCTACACCAATAATTCTAACACCATATTTGTCCCAGATGCCTGCCTTATCGCAGTCAATAGCAAGGTTTAGCGCAGTCTGACCACCCATAGTAGGTAGTACCGCGTCTATTTTATGCTTTTCCAGAATTTCTATGATTGACTTTTTAGTTAGTGGCTTCAGATAAATATTATCTGCCATAACTGGGTCAGTCATAATAGTAGCAGGGTTAGAATTGATCAGAGTAACTTCGATTCCCTCTTCTCTTAAAGATCTGGCAGCTTGTGAACCGGAATAATCAAATTCACAGGCTTGTCCGATAATGATTGGTCCGCTTCCTATGATTAGAATGGACTTGATGCTATTGTCTTTCGGCATTTTGTAGATAAAGAACGACTTGTTGACTTAGGTACAAATTGGCACAAAGTTAGGCCATAATGGTTACAATCAAAACCGTAGAATCATTATTGGCCATTCTTTTGCCATATGAGAAAACTTAAGCCTTTTATAAGCGGGCCATCAGAGAAAAAATACTATTTTCAAATCACTTTTATTCCAAATAATGATTGCCATGAAGACTAAAACTACATTCAAAATTGTTTGTGCATTTTTATTGATAACGGCTTTTGTTGTAAGCTGTGCAGCCAGTGGTACACCCACCAATTCTACGGCTAAAGCAGATGCAGCTCCGAAAGCCTATAACCCAGCCGGGGTTTGGGAGTATATGGTAGACACTCCTGATGGAGGTAGCACAGGTACCATGAGAATTTCTGGCAGCCCTGGTGCATTTACTGCCAGTTTAGAAACAGACCAATTCGGAACTTTGGAAGTGTCTGGCGTTAATGTTCAAGACACTAATATGACCGGAAATATTGAAGTCATGGGAACTTCAGCTCAAATTGAGTGTCAGTTTGATGGAGACTCAATGACCGGTGCTGTTTATCTCGGGCAAGACGTTTTCTCAATGAGTGGTAAACGCGTGAGCAAATAAAGTTACTCCAAACAACGATATAAAGGCTGCCATTGCTTAATTGCTGGCGGCTTTTTTTGTGTCCAAACCGAAGCTGAAACGGCTCTATTCAACACTTTAAGGGAATTGCCTATGGAGAATAAGCAAGTTGCCGAAATTGCCCATTCAAGCGATAATCCAATATATAATCATCATGGTTGAGCGAGTTTTGTCATGTAATTATTTACAAAAGACAAAACAACACAACCATGAAAAAGCTACTCATCATCGCCCTATTTATGGTATCAGCTCAGGCTGCTTTCAGCCAATACTACCATAAGAACAGCTACAGCTCCAGAAGCAAAGCCGTTACCTTTCAGGTAGCACCAACAGTGGTAGATTTCGATGGAGTGAAATTTGGCTTCGGCTTTGGAATGAATATCAAGCAGGTGATCTCCATCAACTACTTCCACACTAGAGATTATGGGGTAAATGATGAACAACCATATTTAGACAACAGATTTGCTGGCTTTCATTTGAGTATCGCTCAGCCTTTAACTGAAAGCATTGAATTGGCAGTTGGAGCAAGAAAAGGAACCTTGAACAGTGAATTTCAGAAAGCAATTTTCACTGGCGAAGTAAGATATAAGTTCAACGAAAGCTGGAGACTAGTCTTCGAATACGGAGGGAATAGTGAGAAAGACATGGCTAGTATGAGGTTAGTATTCAACCTATACTAGGAAAGAAAACCCCACCTCAAAGTGGTGAGTTGGTTTTGTTGTGAGGCAGACTGTGGTGGTCTGCCTTTTTTTGTGTTTTGGCTGGAATAGTTAATTGCTTCAAAAATGTAACAATACTGATATTCAGCGAGTTATTACTAGTAGCTAATAAACAATGAACCTGCACATCCATGAAAATCCTAATAATTGTCGCTTTATTTTGGGGATCGGTCCAAGGACTATCCAGCCAATATTGGACGAATAGCGATGATTCAAGAAGCAGGTTTATTGCTTTTCAGGTGGCTCCAGGAATTGTGTACTTTGATGGCATAAAATACGGCTTTGACATAGGTGTCAATATCAAGCAAATAGTTTCTTTGGCCTACTTCCATTTCAGAGACTATGGAGTAGATAAGGTTAGACCACATTTGGATAATAGAGCTGCTGGTTTTCATCTGAGCCTTGCACAATCAGTATCAAATAATATTGAGTTGGCACTTGGAGCAAGAAGGGGAACATTGAACAGTGAGCCTCAGAAAACAATCTTCACGGGAGAAGTAAGGTATAAGTTCAAGGAAAGCTGGAGACTAGCCTTAGAATTCGGAGGAAATGACAATAAAAGCATGACCGGTCTGAGATTGATTTTCAACCTAGACTAGTAAAGAAAACCACACTGCCAAGTGATGAGGAAATTTTGTTGTGAGACAGTCTACCTAGTTTCTTAAGCATTTTCATAGCAACTGACTTGACAGAATGTTTAAATGTGTACACATCTTATTTATGGTATTTTACCGTAAAAAAATATGATTTTGGTTGAGTAATTAATAACTTAAGGAAGCATCGCAGCCAACAGACTATTTTGATATGAGAAATCATCTACATATGTGTGCTGAGGCTATTATTTTTTTAAAGGCATTAGATACTGCCTCTTTCAGCATAGCAAACCTTTTTTTGCATTCCAATGATGCATTTTTCCCCCGCCTCAAATTTTCCATTGTGTCATTAGCCATTCCTTTATCCAGATATGAGCAGGACGCTTCCGCGGATCAATTTTTCAATGGGAATATAGAGAGTAACAAGAATGGCTTGGTGATTGCTATAATTTGCGTTGGGTTTGTGCTTTTGGTTACCATTTCTTACTTGTTCAAAATTCTGAGAGAAAACCGAAAACTTAAGTCTTTTATCAATGAAAAGGCAACGACTTTCAGCGGAGGGCCTGATGTCACTGGGATGACTTTTATAGAGAAGTTCGAGAATTTGAAGAGGGTAAATACTGTGCTGAATTTGGCCATGGAAGCAGGTAAGCATGCTCCATTTGTTTGGAAATTTACTAATTCTAGTGAGGTAGGTGAAAGTGTTTATTCCGATCGCTACTACGAATTATTGGGGTATGAGCCTCAAGAGTTTATTCTTACTCATGAAAAATGGAAGACGATAGTCCATCCGAAGGATTTTGAACTGGTCAATAGCGAGGTCAACGATTTTCTCAATCGACTAAATACGGATAATCCTAAAACGGAGTTTACGCTAAGGTACAGGCTTAAAAGAAAGGAGAACGGTTACATCTGGATTGAATCGAAAGGCAGACTTTATGATGAATCGGACGAGGTAAAAAAAGTTTCTCTAATAGGCTTGGTAACGGATATAACAGAAAGAATTGAGGCGGAGTCGGAGCTGAGAAACAATGAAGAGAGGTTTAAGAAAATATTCGAAGCCGACACCAATGGAATGTTTTTGATAGATGAGAAAGGGCAGTTTGTTATGTGTAATAACCGAGCTTGTCAACTTTTCGGCTATGAAAAAGAAGAGTTTAATAAGCTGAAGGTTGAAGACTTGGTTCCGGAAGATTTAAGAGGAGGTCACTCATCTCTGAGGGCTAACTATTTTAAAAAGGGTGATTCTCGGATAATGCGCGATGAGAAGGACTTCAATGCGCTCACCAAAAGGGGTGAACAGATTAAGGTTCAGATTGGCTTGAATCCGGTAATTATTAAGAACGAGAGGTTTGTTTTGGCCATTATTGCCGATATGACCCAAAGGGTGAAGATGGAGAATGAACTCATAAAAGGTAAGGAGCTTCTTCAACTTCAGAAAGATAAGTATGAGACCATTTTTCAGAACATAAACGATGGGTTATTTGTAGTAAAGGTTCTTGATGATGGTACTTTTATCTACAGAGAATTTAATCGGGCGCATGAGAAAATAACGGGCTTAAAGAGTAACTCTATTGCTGACAAAAAAATAGATAAGGTTTTCCCGGGAATCGCAAATTATTTAGACTGGCGCTACAGTGTTTGTAGAGATAGTAAAGAGGTAATTACGTTTCAGGAAAGGCTGGAGTTTAAAAAGAAGGCTTTTGATTTTCAGACTAGTCTTGTACCCGTGATACAGGAAGGGAAGGTGGTCAAAATTATTGGCATATCTAGAGATATTACTTCAATGCTTAATTCCGAAAAATTAATTAGAGCCAAAGAACAAAAGCTTAGATATGCCTTGGAAGCTTCAGAAGATGCATTTATAGATTGGGACTTATTGGAGATGACTTTTGATGTTAGCCCCGTTTTATACAGAATGTTGGGATATGAGCCTTCAGAAAAGAAGCAAACGCTCAAGTCGCTTTTTAAAATGGTTAGCAATCGCGATTTAAAAGGGGCAAAGACTGAGCAAATTATTAGGCTCATTCAGATGCTCAAAGACGATCAGTTTAGTGTAGAGTTCAGGATGATAAAGCACAACAAAGATCTGCTTTGGGTAAGGCTAAAAGGAAAGGTGGTTGAGAGGCAGGGTGATAAGGTGAAGCGATTCGTAGGAACAATATCTGATATCTCTGATGAAAAGGAAAAAACCAGAGAGAAGCTGGAAACTATTTTAGCTACTGAAAACAACGAGAGAAATCGTATTGCCAAGGAAATCCACGATGGCTTACAGCAGACATTAACTGTCAGTTCCATCAATATGGAATATGTATTACGCGAGATAGGTAGCTTGAGCCAAGGAACTAGAGAAAAGCTCAATACTGGTTGGGATTATCTTCAGAAGTCAATTGCCGAGAGCAGGTCAGTAGCACACTCTCTAATGCCGAGAGATATTTTGAGTTTTGGGCTTGTTGTCGCTGTTAAGAATTTGCTACATGACTATGAGAATGCCATACAAGAAACTTCCTTTCACTTTTATGACAATTTTGGGAAAAAGAGGATTCAGGATGATAAACTGGAGTTGACGTTATACCGAATCATTCAGGAGTCTTTAAATAATATCGTAAAGTATGCCAAAGCATCAGAGGTTACTGTTCAGTTAAAAAACTATGATGAGATGTTGGTACTTACAATAGAAGACAATGGAACAGGCTTTAACTACGATTCTGTTTCAAGGAAAGGAGAAGGTTTCGGACTCAGAAGTATGCGGAATCGTGTTGAAGCAGTTCTTGGGCATCTTGAAATTGATACCGCTCCGGGGAGGGGTACGGTTGTTCTGGTTGAGATCCCTCTCAATGAGAATGAGGAAATCATATTAGAGTAGTTGATCCTTGTTTTAGGTGAAATACCTAATAGATCAATTTCAGTGAATTGCTAAATTTTTTGCCATGGCAAGTGGAGAACTTTGGTGTAACAAAATCAAGCATCAGGTTCATGAAAAAGCTCTTAGCACTTTTCGCCCTCACCACAATATTCTTCTATAGCTGTTCGGATATCTTCGAAATTGAAGAAACTGTTTACTTGATTAAAAAGGGGGATCACACCAGTACTATAGAAAACAGCCTGAACCCAAAAGGGCTAAGAACCCTAAAGTCTGAAAGCATGAACTTAACCGTGAGGTTCGATGAATCTGCCAGATACACTATCAGTAAAAGAAACCAAGCCGACATCAACAAACTCTTCGGCTTTGCAGACTGCAATAGCCTTCACCATGAAAACAGTGCAAGGTTTGGCTGGACTTATAACGGAACAACCGACCAGGTAGACATCTTTGTCTATGTGTATCAGCAAGGCAAAAGAATTTATGATCAGATAGGCTCAATGGCCATTGGCGAGTCTCGCGATTTGAGCATCCATCTGGAAGGAGACCAATACAGGTTTTGGTTTGGCGATGAGACCAAAACTGTAAAGAGAGGAACGGATTGCAATATGGGTGTTTACTATCTGCTTTACCCGTATTTCGGTGGCGATGAGGCAGCCCCTCAAGACATTAGAGTGTATATCACTGAGCATCTATAAAAGATATCTAAGAGCGTGTGTGTTTTGGTATGAGGAGGTCACCATTTTTGGTGGCCTTTTCTATTTCACAGGCATTCTCAGTTACGCGAATTACCTATCCTTTTCGGTAACTCACCCATTTTCTCAAGAGAGGTGATCTTCCTATATATAGCTTATCTAATAGAGCAATCTTTGATGAGCAAACAACAAAGACCAGCCAAAACCATGAAAAGGATCATCATCTTCTTACTTGTTCTGGTGGCAGTAGCCAATAATAACTTGTCAGCCCAAAGCTCTAAGGGTTATTACCAAGAAAGAAAGGTTAACTACCCAGATTATGGAAACAAGTTTTCTATTGAGATGGGAGTTCAAACCAACCGTTCAATCAGAGGTTGGAGAAGTGGTTGGAATGTAGATGTGGCCATCGCCACTAAGTTCAGAGTTGGCTATTTCAGTACTTCTGGAAAATCAACATTTGAGAATTCAAACAAGTATTCAGACCAAGGAATGGAACTGAGCTTCATGTTCAATTCTAAAGGTAAAGTGAGCTTTGGGCCTCAAATTAAGACTGTTCTTACCGACAGAAGATTTGTGTCTGTAATTCCAATGCTACAAACCAGAATAGCCGTTTCGAAGAGAATTGGTGTTAAAGGGGGGGCTGGACTGAGCGACAGATATCCGGTTTTTGAAGGCGGAATGATGCTCAAACTCCAATAGGGAATAACTTTCTTATTCAATTCTTTAGATGTATATTTCTAAAGGATCCTACCTTTTCACCCAACTAAAGTGAGGCGATTTATATATCCGATCATATTCCTACTTGCGGTGGTATTCTCAATTTCCGCGCAGGAAGAGCCACATGGAATGTGGAGGGAAAGGCCTATTAAGCATAATATTATTAAGACCTGGCCTTTTACCAACACTCTTGGCAGAGCCACTATTTGGGATATAGCCCAAGATGAAAATGGATTTCTTTGGTTGGCCACTAATGAGGGAATAGTTCGTTTCGATGGGATTCGCTCAACAGTTTATGATATTAGTAATACTCCTGTTTTTGAAAGTATTGACTTTGCTCAGGTTGAAGTAGGAGAGGATGGCACCGTTTGGGTATCCGGTAGGTCGGGCATTTACTATTTTGATGGTGCCCGGTTTCATGAATGGAAGTCAGATGATGTAGAGTTAAACTCTGTTTGGAAAATTATTACCCGCAAAAATGATGAACTCCTAGTTCTAGCCGATGGCCAACTATATCTGATTGATGGAGCAAAACTGTTAAAAGCTCCTTATGATTTATCTGAGGCCTTTCAGCTGAAGAGAGGCTTTGATGACAGGGTCTGGGTGATTATGAACGATGGTACAGTTCAGTACATCAAGGATGAAAAGCTTTATTCCCATGACGCTATCAATGACTATGCAAAGGGCATTCCTGTGCGCATGGTGGTAGATGATGCAAAGGGCAATCTGTATTTCTCTCTAGACAATGAAAAAGTTGTTTTCTATGATAATAAGGAGTTTAAAGAGGTCTATTCAGGTGAGGGAGGATATAACATAGGAATCATTCGAAATCTGTTTCCAGATTCTCATGGTTATGTTTGGTCTACCACGGTTACCGGTACCTATCGCTTTAATGAAGATAAGATAGAAAGACTTTCAACCGATGATGGGCTTTCCGATAATGGGGTAAGAACCTTGTATGAAGACCGTAATGGAGACATCTGGATAGGCACATTTCGAGGGCTGAATTACATATACCAATCTCCAGTTGGTCGTATTGAAATAAAGGAGAATGGTAAGCCTGTAGCCTTTGAAACCAAATCTGTGGTTGAGGATGAACAGGGTAATATTTGGGTAGGCTCCAATAACAGAGGAATTTATCTCTATAAGAATAAGCAGTTAATTAAACCGCGAGCATCCTTCCAAGTACCAGAGAATATATTCACCATTTATTTTTATAAAAATGGAGACCTTTTATTAGGAGGAAATGCAGGGCTCATTCGTGTCAGGTATAATAATGGCATTCTAAGCTTGGTGAGTAAGATCTCCAATGAAGATGTACGTTTTGTCTATGTTACTGACAATGATGTAGTATGGTTTAATACTCTCGGTGAGTTATCGGGCTCAAAAACCTTCAAGCTTGAAAATGGAGTTCTTAGTGAGTTTAGAGAACTCCAGGGAAAAAGAATTCGCTGGATGTATGAACATGACAGTGGTAATCTGTCCATTGGTACTCGAGCCGGACTTTTTAGAATTAGCAATGGTGTTTTTAGTGAAATAGGTGAAGCTCTTGGCTTTTCCTCAGATGCATTCAGCAACATGTGGCCAGGGCTGGAAAACATGTGGACTATTGCCGAGGGAACAAGTTTAGTTCGATTCAGAGAGGATTCGGATAGCATAAGTATACACAATGCTCGCAATGGTTTTACTATAAAATCACCTACATCCATCATGATGGACTCCAATGATGGTGTATGGTTTTCAACCCTAAGCGGCCTATATAGAATTGACTTACAGGAGCTTGATAGAAATACAGTAGATCAAGACTCTCTTAGGAATGTTGAATACTACCCTGCTAATGTAACAGTTAACCCAGCAGGTTACCCAGTTAATTGGAAGGCCGGAGATGATGTTATTTATTATACCAGCCCGGAAGGACTTGTTGAAGTAAATGAACGATATAGAACACCAAGGATTAAGAATTATCAGGTTCAGGCTATTGATATTGATGGAGTCAAGGTTCTTCCAGAGAGTCGAATCAGACTAAATCCAGACGCCAACAAAATAACCATTCAATTCTCTACCATTGACTTTCTGAATAGAGGTGACCTCATCTTTGAGTATAAACTCGAAGGTTTTGATGAGCAGTGGTATAGTATGAATGGTGTGAGAGATATTTACTACACCAACTTGCCCGCTGGTGAATATTACTTCAGGCTAAGAGAGGTAAATTCCGATGGATATTATGAAGATTCAACTCAGTCAATTGCCATCATAAAACCAAAGTTCTGGTATCGAACCAATTTGGCCATTGTAGGCTATTCTCTGATTATTGTACTTCTGGGCTTGTGGCTTTTTAAAGAACGAACTAAGCAGATCAGAGTACAAAATATTCGATTACAGGAACAAGTAGCTACCCGAACAGCAAAGCTGGAGGAGGTCCTGGCTGGTCTGGAACAAACTGTTGCCGAACGTACAGCGAGTCTTTCTAAAGCAAATAGTGAGCTTAATTTGGCAATGGAAGCCGGTAGACATGCAGTTTTTAGATGGTACTTAGATGCTGAAAAAAATAAAGTTGCAGAGTATTCAGATAGGTATTTTAACCTTTTAGGCTATAAGCCTGGAGAATTCGACACCAGCTGGGAGAGTATCTTGGAAAAGGTTCACCCAGATGATAAAGATGTATTCTTCTCAGTTCTTCAACAGATATTGAATGATGATAATTCTGACGGACCATTGAGGACTTTCAAAATAGATTATCGCATCAAAAAGAAAGATGGAAACTACATATGGTTGGAGTCAACAGGTCGGTTAATAAAACCTGACAGAGCGGTAACTGGACTGGTTACTGATATTTCTGAAAGGAAAGCTGCAGAGCTTGAGCAAAAGGCGAGCGAAGAAAAATTCAGAAAAGTATTCGATGCCAGCACCAACGGAATTCTTCTGGTAGATAGGGAGGGTGAAATTGTAATGCATAATCAAATGGCTGAGGATATTTTTGGTTATGAAGGAGATGAATGGAATGGAATGTCTGTTGAAGAGCTTATACCCCAAAAGTATAGAAAGGGTCATTTAAAGTTAAGAGATGGCTACGCTTCTGACCCTCTTGCCAAAATGATGGCAGTTGACCGAGATCTTGCCGGGGTGAAAAAAGATGGTAAAACAGTTCCCGTAAGAATAGGATTGAGCCCTCTAAGTCTGGGCGCTGAGAAGTATGTGCTGGCCATTATCGTAGATATGACGGAGCGTGTGAAAATGGAGGAAGATCTCTTGGCTAGTAGAAAACAGCTTCAACAAGAGAGGGATAGATACGTCAGCGTTTTTCAGAATATGAATGACGCCCTGTTTGCAGTGGATGTTGAAGAAGATGGTCGCTTCAAGTTCATTGAATTCAATAGAATGGGAGAAGAGGTAACGGGGATAAAAAGTGAGCATGCTATAGGCAAATATTCCTTTGAAGTGTTTCCCAAATTCGCTGATTATCTCAACTGGAGATATAGCACCTGTAGAGATAGTAAAAAGGTGGTTACATATGTGGAACAGTTGGAGTTTAAAACGGGCATTAAAGATTTCAAAACCAGCCTTGTGCCTATCATAGAAGATGACAAAGTGGTAAGAATTATAGGTATTGCTCACGACATCACGGATCAGATCGCTTCAGAGAAGATTATTTTAGATAAAGAGGAGAAACTCAGGTATGCATTACAGGCCTCCCAAGATGCCATCATTGACTGGAATCTTGAGAACGGGGTAATAGAGTTTAGCGATGCTCTATTCAGAATGCTGGGCTATGAAAAGGGAGAAATTCAAGAAGATCTCGAAAGCATGGTTAACATTACTCATTCAGCCGACATAGGTGATGCACAGAAAATTGACATGGTGAAAATTGTCAATAACCTGAAGGAAGGGGCACAGTTTGCCAATAGCTTCAGAATGAAAAAGAAGTCTGGAGAATGGCTATGGATGCTATTAAAGGGTAAAGTAGTTGAGAGAGATGAGAAAGGCAAAGCCGTGCGCTTTGTTGGTACTCTCACCAACATTACAGGAGAGAAGCAGAAAACCAAAGAGCGTCTGGAGACCATTCTTCTTACAGAAGACAATGAAAGAAGTAGAATTTCAAGAGAGATTCATGATGGTTTACAGCAGACATTAACCATTACTGCGCTTAACCTGGAATTTGCTAAAAAGGAAGAACATAAACTTTCAGAAAGAGCTCAGAATAAGCTTGCTACAGCCTGGGAATATCTTCAAAAGTCGATAGCAGAGAGCAGAACCGTAGCTCATTCACTAATGCCTAAAGCTATCGTAGATTTTGGGCTGGTAAGCGCATGTAAGAGTTTGCTCATGCAATACGATAATTCTATAGAGGAGACATCTTTTAGGTTTGATGAAAACCTTGGCGATGTAAGAATTCCCGATAAAAATGTTGAAGTAACCCTCTACAGAATACTGCAAGAATCATTGAATAATATCACCAAATATGCACAAGCAACGGAAGTAACTGTGCAATTGAAAATGTACGATGATGTTTTGATCATGATGATTGAAGATAATGGTATTGGCTTTGATGTGGAGGCTGTTCTTATGAAGGGCATTGGTTTTGGACTAAAAAGCATGCAAAATAGAATTGATGCCATTTCTGGCCATTTAGAAATAGATAGTAATCCTGGTAAAGGCACTGTTGTGATTGTTGAAATTTTAAAGGAGGCATTGGAGTAGAAGGTAGATGGTTTTGTGACCATTTTGAGAAGAGATTTTACCCCATGAGTACTTCAATAGGCTTATGAGACTACTGTTAAGTATTGTGCTGTTGGTTTTTGTTTGTTTTGCCCAAGCTCAAGACAAGCCGGTTTATGATGTGTGGCGCGAGCGCCCCTTGAATCAGAATGATTTGGCCTTTTGGTATCAGGGGTCAGCGTTAGGTAGGGCCGACATTAGCGATATCACTCAAGATTCAACGGGCTATATCTGGATGGCTACAAGCGAAGGCCTGCTTCGTTTCGATGGCAATGACGTTAAAACCTACGATCTCAGTAACGTAGATGTATTCGAAAGAGATGCTTTCGTTCAGATTGTTTCAGGTCCGAAAAGTGAGCTGTGGATGGCCTCAGAGGAGGATCTGTTTTATCTGAAAGACGATGAGTTCAGGTTGTGGACAGATAGTCTGGGCCAGCTTAAGACAGGCATTTCCAGATTGGAGTTTGATAGTCAGGGCAAGCTCTGGGCTGTAGCAAATAATATTTTGTATAGAATTGATGGAGATCACTCAGCCAAGGATCCGCTTGGTATTGGAGAAATCAAGAGTCTTATAAAATGCCAGGAAAACCTTCTTTGGATAGTAGATAAGAATGGAGAGGTATTTACCCTCAATGGGAGTACTCTATCCCCTATGCCACAATTGAAGCCGCTTTTCAAAGAAGAAATACTGCACGCAATTGGTAACATGGAAAGTGCCATTTATGTGGCTTTGGAGAATGGTCAGGTATTCAGGGTCGATGAATCTGGCCCCCAATTGGTTAAACTTACTGAAAGTTCACAAAGCGGGATTACCGGGGAGATCATTCACTCTCTATTTGCAGATTCACAAGGATTTATTTGGGTTCAGGCTCACGGAAATCTTCTAAGAGTAAATGGATTGGAGCCTGAGGAGGTTCACTGGAGTTTTGAACTCAACGACTATCATGTAAATGATGTATTTGAAGACAGAGATGGAGACTTTTGGATTGGTACCTACAGCGGTCTGGGGTTTTTGTATCAATCAGCTGTCGGCTTTATGGATTATTATGAGGGCGATGACGCGGCTCTAACTAGTTCCGTTGTAGAAGATAGTAGTGGGAATATCTGGGTGGGCTCCGTTAATATGGGACTTCTAATGGTTAAGGACCACCGATTGATAAAGGCACCTAACAGTACTCTATTGCCTAAATCCATCAAAACTGTGATAGCCTTAAAGAATGGGAACCTGCTATTAGGTGGAGATAAAGGACTTATTGAAGTGCATTTTGATGGTTCAAAATTTACCATAGTAGAGAAACTGAGTACCCAACCTACCAGAGCTGTTTATGAAGATAGTTTTGGTCAATTATGGATTAATCAAACCGGTGAAAACAATGAGCAAATAACAAAGGTCATTGGTTCCTCCACCAGGCAGCTGCAAGAGCTGAATGGCAAGCGAATTTATTTCTGGTACGAAACCAAGAATAAGGGTGTTCTTTTAGGTACCAATAGTGGGTTGTACTTGCAATCAGAAGATTCTGTAAAATTGCTAGGGGAGGCACTTGGCCTTCAAACAGAAGCTTTTTTAACTTATGAAGAACATAAAGGAAAGGTTTGGTTGAGTAGCAAATCCAGGGGCTTGGTGGAATGGGATGGAGATTCTCTTCGTGTAATTAACAGTAAGAATAATTTTAGAATAAAGAGCAGTAGCTCCATGACCATGGACGATCAAGGGGGGGCATGGTTTGGAGTTAATTTTGGAGTTTTTTATACCTCTATAAGAGAATTTGAGGCTCTTGTTAGTGAGAACGATTCGCTTCATAATATGGAGTTTTATGCCATATCTTCTTCTGATAATTCTGAAGGATATCCATTAAAATGGAAGGCTAGTGATGGTGAAATATTCTTAACTACTGACAGGGGCTTGGTTGAGATACATCCACAGTTCAAACCAGATAGAAAACCAATATTAGATATAGAGTCATACTCAACTAATACAGAACTTTTTCCTGTTAGAAACAATGAAATCAAGCTATCCAAAGATGAGCACAATGTTTTTATCAATTACTCAGCTATAGACTTTTTAAACTATGACAATCTAGAGTTCGAATTTATACTCGAGGGCTTTGATGATCAGTGGCATATAGCTGGCCAAAGAACGGCTGCGGTCTATACTAATCTACCTGGAGGTACCTACACTTTTAAGCTTCGACTCTCCCATCACGATGATGTTCCAGTCAAGAGCATAACAATAATAAAGCAACCGCTTTGGGTTGAAACGGCTTGGTTTAAAATGATTTTAGGACTGATAATAGCCCTTTTGGTACTGGCTTTTATCAGGTGGAGAAATTATAGGGTAAGACAAAAGAATAAAGATCTCCAAAGGGAAGTGGAGCTAAGAACTATAGAACTCAAAGAAGTACTGAGTTCTTTGGAGAATACTGTAGAGGAAAGAACAGAAGCGCTTACTAAAACAATTGAACAGCTTAATATGGCAATGGATGTTGGCAAGTTGGCCTCTTTTATAGAAGACTACGATGATCAGGGCAATCTGATCAATGGCATATATGTAGACCAATTCTATGACCTAACCGGCTATTCGGAGGAAGACTTACCAAGAAGTAGAGAAGGCTGGAATACCTTGGTGCATCCTGATGATTTAGCCCATATTACCGAAGAGTATCAGCAAATCACCGAATCGCATTTGCCTGAAAATGGATCGGTTGCTGATTATTGGAGCGAGTTTAGAGTGAAACATAAATCTGGGAGTTACATCTGGATGGAGTCTATGAGTAAAGTTGTTGAAAGGCACCCTAACGGAGCCATTAAGAAATTTGTTGGTGTTGTGGCTGATATTAATGAGCGTAAAAAAGCTGAGCTTGAGAGACTGCAGACTGAAGAAAGATTTAGACATGTATTTGCAGCAGGTCCTAACGGATTATTACTAATCAATGAGCATGGTGGCTTCGACATATTTAATGATAGGGCATCAGCCATGTTTGGATATGAAAATGAGGTGTTTAAAGATCTATTGATAGACAACCTTATTCCCATTAGTTCTAAAAGAGAAGGTAAGTTCAATTTAAACTGTTTTGAAGACTTTACCGGAGAGAACCAAATGGGGGTGCATTATGGTCTTAGAAAGGATGGATCACAGTTCCCAATAAAGATTGAACTGTCGCCTCTAACCATTAAAGAAGAGGAGCTGATTCTTGCTGTAATTACAGATATGACTCATGAGGTTGAAATGGAGCAGGCTCTGGAACAAAGTAGAAAACAGCTTAAATTAGATAGAGATAAATATCAATCGGTATTTGAAAACATCAACGATGCCCTGTTTATCATAGAGGTAGATGGTGATAAGTTTAAGTTTATTGAGTTCAATGACGTAGAAGAAGAGATTACAGGGCTGACCAATGATCAGGTTTCGGGCAAGTATACTCATGAACTCTTCCCTAAATTTTCAGAATACCTCGATTGGAGGTACGCAAGCTGTAGGGACACAGGAGAAATTATTACCTATCAGGAAAAGTTAAGATTTCGAGATGAGGACCAAGACTTTGAAACGAGTTTGGTGCCAATAAAGGAAGACGGTAAGGTGGTTAGAATCATTGGCATTGCCCATGATATTACCGAGTTGGTTAAATCTCAAAAGGTTATAAAGGATAGAGAGGAGAAACTGAGATTTGCTCTGGATGCCACTCTCGATGCCGTTTTGGATTGGGAATTGAAAACAGGAATGGTAGATGTAAGTCCTGTACTCTACCGAATGCTCGGGTATAAGCTCAACTCAGTAAACGAACATATTCTTGGTATCATAAAGCTTATCAATAAATCCGACCTTGATGTAAGCACGGAAGAAGAGTTTAGAGAGCAAATAGAGAATGTTGGCGATAGGCAGTTTGCACGAGAATTGAGAATGAAAATGTTTGACGG
>JABXIP010000054.1 GCA_013373005.1 Cytophagia bacterium
ATTTGCTTTATTCCTAAGAGCGACTTCCTTACTATCCTCAATAGAAACCCGAGTTTCTTCCAAAAGCTAATGAAGGCGGTGTGCCATGAATTAGGTGTTATGGAAGACAAGCTTGCTCAGTTGGCACAGAAGTCGGTGAGAGAGAGATTGGCAGCCACTATCATTATGCTTAAGGAAACTTACGGCATGGAGGGTGAGGGAAGCCATGTCATTGATATTGCCCTGTCCAGAGAAGATTTAGCCAACATTGTAGGCACGGCTACCGAGACTGTAATCAGACTTCTTTCCGAATTTAAGTCTGACGGACTCATCGCCTTGAAGGGTAAAAAGATCGAGGTTATTGATGTACAGCGACTTATCCATGAGGCGGACTTTTACGCCTAAACATGACTTTTATCATATTTTAATCTGATGGCCATCAATCGGCACATTTAGGCCTCTTTTTACCTTTGGTTTCATTTAAATCAAGGGCATGAAGCATACGATTTTATTAGCAGTTGCCTCTCAAGAGAACCTCATTCCTTTTATGGAGGCGTCTGATGGTTTATTGAGTAAATCAATTCAGAAGAGGTTTAAGGTTGTTTTTCTCGATGAAGTACTGCAAAAACAGACTGTTACAGTGCAGGCTTCAGAGCAGGGTAGAATAGATCGTTTGGTTTCTCGCGTTGAGAATGACTTGCTTGTAGAGAAGTATGCTAGAGAACGAGGCTATGCTGTAGAGTTACTTCATGAAGTTGAAGATGAACTGACATTACAAAGTCAATGTTCAGTGGCCGACTTAATTATTATCGATTTTGACTTTCCTGATAAGCTGACTAGTTATAATCTTATCAAGGAAGCTTTTAGTCAGGCCGATTGCCCTAAATTATTGCTGTTCCCGAATGGCATGAGTTTCAACTGTCTGGTTGCTGTTCATTATGCCTCTAAAGCATCTGTACGGGTGCTGAAGGATTTTCTGAAGCTCTTCGATGAAAGCTTCACCAAGCTGCCTTTTTCGTTGCTTATGGATGAGCCTCGTGGTGAACTGGAAATGAAGCGAGAGCGCGTATTCATCAATTATCTCAAGCTGTTTTTCGAAGATATGGGCGCTCAGCATATATATGATGAACCTTTGGATAGTCTTCTTAACTTTATTCGAAACGAATGTGAAAACCCTTTGCTCATGGTAACCAGTGAGCTGGGTCAGGAGATTATGGAAAGCGATGAATTTTTAAATTCACCAATGCCTAATCATCCTATTTTTATATCCAAAGACTAAGCATTAGATGCCTCAAGCCGAAGTAAAGCAACAGACTACATGCTATCACTGTGGAGATGACTGCTACAAGGGTCAGATCATAGCTGATGAGAAAGACTTTTGCTGTGTTGGTTGCAAAACGGTGTATGAGATACTCTCAGAAAACGAGCTATGCGATTATTATACGCTGGAACAAACACCCGGAGCAACTCAAAAGAATAAAACGGCCCTCTTCGACTTTCTAGATAATGAGGAGATAGTTCAATCCCTTTTAGAGTTTTCAGATGAAAGACATGGTCGTATTACGCTTTCCATTCCAAATATTCATTGCAGTAGCTGCATTTGGCTCCTTGAGCATTTAGAAAGGCTCAATGCGGGAGTATTGGATTCAAAAGTAAATTTCAGTCAGAGAAGGCTCACGGTTCATTACGATAGACAGAAAATATCATTGAGGGCTTTGGCTGAGATGCTGGATAGCATTGGTTATACTCCGGTGTTCAATCTGGAAAAGAAAGAAGAATCAGACGTAGTTTACCAACAGTTCGATAAGCAGTTGCTGGTGAAAATGGGTATTGCGGGTTTCTGTTTCGGAAATGTAATGCTCTTGAGCTTTCCCGATTACCTGGGTATTACAGAGTTGGAGTACAATTACCAGGTGTTCTTTAGATGGTTGAATGCGGTCCTGGCCCTGCCTGTGGTGTTTTACAGCGGTTGGGATTATTTCGTTTCGGCTTTTAAATCCATCAAACAGAAGTACGCGAATATCGATGTGCCAATTGCGCTTGGGTTAATGGTACTTTTCACCCGAAGCCTTTATGAAGTAGCATCGCAGACAGGTTCAGGCTACTTCGATTCACTGGTCGGCTTGGTGTTTTTCCTTTTAATCGGCAAGTGGTTCCAGAACAGAACCTATCAGGCCCTTTCATTCGATAGAGATTATAAAAGTTACTTTCCATTGGCAGTTCTCAAATTGGTAGGGAAGGAGTACAAACCCATCATTGTCAATCACCTGAAGAAGGGTGATGAGATGCTGATCAGAAATGCGGAGCTTATTCCTGCTGACTCAATTCTCATCGATGATCAGGCCTTTATCGATTACAGTTTTGTAACAGGCGAGGCCGAGCCAGTTCAGAAGTCTAAAGGCCAATACATTTATGCCGGAGGAAGAATTACCGGAAAACAAGCTCGCTTCATTATTCAGAAACCGGTTTCTCAAAGCTACCTCACTTCTCTTTGGAATGAAGACGGTTATCAGAAGAAGGAGAAAGGATTAAAGCTGATTGACAGGGTGAGCCAATATTTCACCATTGCGATTGTAGCGATAGCGATTGGTTCAGCCATATTCTGGCAAATTTCAGATCCATCTAAGACCTGGTTGGTGTTTACCTCGGTGCTGATCATTGCATGTCCTTGTGCCTTGGCACTTTCCACTCCTTTTACCTATGGAAGCATTTTGAGAGTGTTGGGCAAGCATCATCTATTCTTAAAAAATGCAGATGTTATAGACGATCTGCAGAAGGTAGACACTATCATTTTCGATAAAACCGGAACCATTACCGATCCTAAAGCCAAGCATATTGAATTTGAGGGAGAGGAGTTGACGAATGCTGAAGCTTCATTGGTGGCTGCTGCTGTTAGTAGTAGCACACACCCATTGAGCCGATATGTGAAAGACTTTTTAAATGCTGAGCCCGATGTTTATCAGATTGAGTCATTCGAAGAAGTG
>JABXIP010000125.1 GCA_013373005.1 Cytophagia bacterium
AGTGTCAAGAAAATAGACCCGAGCGTTAAGCTTAGAATACCTAAAGTGCCGGAATTTAGCCGTTTGGGGGATTACCCGTCTGGTACTAAGCAGATATTGAGTGAAGGTGGACCGGAAGGTTTAGTGAAATGGGTAAAGGAGCAGAACCAGGTACTTCTGACAGATACCACTTGGCGCGATGCACACCAATCGCTTTTGGCTACAAGAATGAGAAGTCTGGATATGCTGAAAGTAGCTGAAGGCTTTGCGAAGAACCATCCGAATGTTTTCTCCTGGGAGATGTGGGGAGGAGCTACTTTCGATGTGAGTATGCGCTTCCTTAATGAAAATCCATGGGACAGGCTGAAGAAAATGAGGGCTGCTGCGCCAAACACTCTGATGCAAATGCTTTTCAGAGGATCGAATGGTGTGGGCTATAAAGCTTATCCTGATAATTTGATTGAGAAGTTCATTGAGAAGTCTGCCGAAAACGGAATGGACGTGTTCCGAATCTTCGATTCACTGAACTGGGTAGAGGCCATGAAGGTGAGTATCAAGACCGTTCGCGAGAAGACGAATTCCATTGCAGAAGCTTGTATTTGCTATACCGGAGATGTACTGGATAAAGACAGTAAGTACAACCTTCAATATTATATGGATATGGCCAAGGCTCTAGAGGATGAAGGTGCCCATATGCTTTGTATTAAGGATATGGCTGGTTTACTTAAACCACAGGCAGCAACCGAGTTGATAGGTGCATTGAAAGATGCGACTGAATTGCCAATTCACTTACATACGCACGATACTTCATCCATGCAGGCGACCACCTATTTTAAGGCTATTGAAGCCGGAGTAGATATTGTTGATGTGGCCATTGCTTCCATGTCTGGATTAACTTCTCAGCCTAATTTCAACTCTTTGGCGGCTGCACTGAAAGGGCATGAAAGAGATCCGCAGATCGATGTTCATAGCTTGAATAAATATGCCAACTACTGGGAAGATGTACGCGAGTACTACTATCCATTTGAGAGTGGCTTAAAATCGGGAACTGCAGAGGTTTATGACCATGAAATTCCGGGAGGGCAATATTCCAACCTTCGCCCTCAGGCGGCTGCCTTGGGCCTAGAGCATAAGTTCGAAGAGGTGAAAAGAAATTATGCCTTGGTCAACAAAATGTTTGGAGATATTGTGAAGGTTACGCCATCGAGTAAAGTGGTGGGAGATATGGCTATTTTCATGACTTCCAACAATCTTACACCACAAGATATTCTTGAAAGAGGCGAAAGTCTATCCTTTCCTGAATCTGTGATTAGTTTGTTTAAAGGAGACTTGGGCCAAATGCCCGGAGGTTTCCCTCAGGAGCTTTCAAAGATTATTCTCAAGGGTCAAAAGCCTTACACGGATAGACCAAATGCTCACTTGAAGCCGGTCGACTTTGAGAAGGAATTCAAAGCCTTCCAGAAGGAATTCGATATCTACTGCGATGAACTCGACTTCCTTTCTTACCAATTGTATCCAAAAGTATTTAAGGATTTCTACCAGCATTGGTTGAAATACGGAGCTGTCTGGCACCTGCCAACCAAGGCTTTCTTCTTTGGATTAAAGCAGAATGAAGAGTGCTTTGTAGAGATTGGTAAAGGAAAACATATCATTATCAAAATGCTCTATATCGCTGAAGCCGATGAAAGTGGAATGCGTAAGGTCTACTTCGAGCTGAACGGCCAAACAAGAGTTATTGATGTTCGCGACCAAAACCTGAAAGCGACCAAGCCAACCAATCGCAAAGTAGATGGAGAGCATCAGATAGGTGCACCATTGCAGGGTAGAATTGCAGAAGTTAAAGTGAAGGTAGGGGATAAGATAAAAGAGAATCAACCTCTGTTTGTGATTGAAGCCATGAAGATGGAAACAACCGTTTCATCACCAGAAGCCGGAACGGTTAAAGCTGTCTACCTCAATGGTGGAGCTATGGTGGAGCAGGATGATTTGGTGGTGGAATTGGAAGGGTAGATAAGGATGCTAGTATCTAGATATTAGTATTGAGACTTTGCTCTGTAGATGAAGACTTACAAGGAGAGATTAAAGAAGCCAACCTCTTTTTGAATAGAACTAAGCGTAGTTTCAAACTACGCTTAGATATCAAAATCAGGAATTAATATTTGAGTGTAGATTCAATCCACACTCAGTGTGGGGTATTGAGATTATACCGTCCACCCCCGCTTCGCTTCCCCCGCCAGCGGGGGACAGCTAATCCTGGAAATTTGCCGCGAAATTTGAGTATAGCCTCCTTACAGTTTCTGCAATTTTTCAGGGAATGTCACGTCTAATGTTCTCCTCTGGAGGAGATGTCCGAAGGACAGAGGAGGATAAATATGAAATGATTTTAGTGCTGTCAGCTCATGGAGGGCTGACAGCATTATTTTAAACCGCGTTTCTTAAGCTCAGCAATTAAAGCTTCATGCTGCCTCGGTTTCTTCAAGAACTTATAAATAAGGAAGAGGGGAACTAGACTGAAAAAGCCCCATGCGCTTACAACAGCACCATAAACCATTATACCAATAAGAAAGCCTATGAAAAAGGCATCTATCACTGGTGAAGGTTTATTGTTTTTGGCCACCTCTAGCAGTTGCTCGTCAGTTAATTGAGAAAGTTCTTCTGGTTTCATGGTTTAGTTTCTTTAGGCTATATCAAAGTTAAAGCATCAGCCTAACTCCTCATCTCTACCAATAATCTGTTTGTACTTCTTTCGATCTGATTTTCTCTTTTCCGCTTTCTGTTTGGCAGCGTATGAATTTTTGTCTGAATCGAAGTGAATATGGCTTTCGGCTAGCGGTGATTTGGGATGCACCATCAGACCATCATATGGGCAGTGGGGAACCCCACAGTCGTGTTTAGAGTAGGTGCCGAAATTACGGTGACCTAATTTTTTGTCCTTAAGTATCTTTTCCTGTCTGTGTTTTACTTCCTGCCATAAATCCCACTCTTGACCTCGGCTGAGTTCCTTGCCTAGATGGGTGAGATCGAACCAGGTTCTGGGATCTTTTAGCACCAGAAAATCGAAGGTTTTCAGGAAGTACTCATTAGCTAATTCAAAGACTTCGAATTTATCTTCTAGGTTGAGCTTTTCATTCTCCAGAATGGACCTGTAAAGTCCCAGAGTGTTGAAGTCAGTATATTTTTTGTGCTCAGGTACAATCTCGAAGTATTCCTGTTTTGAAAATGTATTGAAAGGCCTGTCGATTTTCATAAGGGCAAGATAGGGTTAGTTTTTGAAACAGATTTCTGTGCTTGAACATTGTCCACCACCTTGCGACTTAAGGATGCCATCCCTCCAAGGGATGGCATCCTTATTTCTAATAATACTGACAAAGTAGAACTTTATTAAAGTCCATTCCGTATATTGCTGACAATAGTAAATTTAATCAACATGGGAAGAGCGCAAATTGGTGAATTCGAAGAGCTTGTCCTCTTAACGGTAGGGGTGTTGTATGATGATGCTTATGCAGTTTCTATTGCTGCAGAGCTGGAAAAGCAATCTGGTAGGTCAGTGGCAGTGAGCGCAGTACATAAGTCGCTTTACAGATTGGAGGAAAAAGGCATGCTCAATTCCAGATTGGGCGATCCTGAGTCTAAGCGTGGAGGCAAGCGCAAGCGTTTGTTCAACATCACTCCATATGGCAAGAAGGCCCTTGATGAATCTATAGATTTAAGAGCCAAACTTCGAAATCAGATTCCCGAATTAGCCTTCAAATTTAATTCATGAGACGTCCACAAGGCATACCCAAGTGGCCATATGCCTTCTTCAAATTCTATTGTAAGAGGTCGAGGTTTGAAGAAATGCATGGCGATTTGGAAGAATATTTCTACCAAAGAGTAGAGCGACAAGGTATGGTCAAAGCCCGTTGGCTCTATCTCAGAGATGTTCTCAGATGTTGTCAGCCTTATGCCTGGAAGACACCTCATATCTACAAAAACTCAAATATTATGATGTTCAACAACTATTTCAAAACAGCCAGTAGAAGTGCGTTGCGAAATCCGCTCAGCACCTTTATCAACATCTTTGGCCTTTCTATAGCCATTGGTGTTTGTGTGATGACTTATTCATTTATGAATCAGTCATTGAATACGGACAAGTTCCACGAAAACAAAGACAAAGTATTCCTAGCCACCATTTTTGCCGATAGGGATGGCAAGACCAATCAATATGGTTTGACGCCACTGCCTTTGGCTGAACACTTAAAAGAAGACTTTGCCAACATCGAAAGAGTGTGTCGGATTGATGACCATAACACGGTTATTCGATTGAATGATCAGGTGTTTTATGAAGACATCAGGTTGGTGGATGGTGAGTTTCTGGAAATGTTCACCTTCCCTTTAAAGTGGGGTGATAAATCGAGTCTCTACGACCCAAACAGTATCATTCTCAGCGAGGAGATGTCCGACAAATACTTCCAAACAGAAAACCCTATTGGTAAAGAAGTAATGGTCATCTTTAAGTCAGGAGAGAAGAAATACTTTGAGATATCCGGAGTGGCAGAGGGCTTTCCGAACATGACCGAAATAGATTTCGACTTCCTCATTAACTACTCCAATATTGAAGTGGCTCAGACCAATTACAACCCGGCTGACTGGGCTAAATTCATTGATGCCACACTTATTGAATTGAATGACCCAACAAGCATTTCAAGTGTCCATAGTGGTATGAAGAAATACTTGACCCTTCAAAATGAGGTCAATAAAGACTGGGCTATTCAGGGATTTGAGTTTGTTTCTATTGACGAGCTTTATCTAAAGTCTTCGAATATCAAACAAGCCATTTCTTATGATGACAGAAAGCCCGGAAGGATGACATTGCCGTTTATTGCGGCTTTTATGCTCATTTTAGCCTGTCTTAACTACATCAATATGGCCATTAATTCCATTGCCAAAAGACTCAAGGAGATTGGGGTTAGGAAAGTAATGGGTGCAGATAGAAGACTGGTGATGATTCAATTTTTAACAGAGAATGTCTTTATCACCTTATGTGCTATGATTTTTGGGCTGTTTCTGGGAATGACCGTGTTTATGCCATGGTTCGAAGGGATCTCCGGGGAACAGTACAGCATTCAAATTTCCGATCAGTTGTTTTACCTGTTCTTGCTTGGCCTCCTTTTACTCACAGGAATAGCCTCAGGTATTTACCCTGCATTCTATATTTCTCGTTTTCAGGCAGTCAATATATTTAAGGGAAAGATCAAATTGGGTCGAAAAGGATGGCTCACCAAGACTTTCCTTGGCTTCCAGCTGGTGTTGGCTTGTATCACCATTACAGCTGCTGTAGTCTTCGTTCAGAATACCAATTTCCAGATGGAAAGAAGTTGGGGTTACGATCAAAATCACGTTTTATATATAAATGCTCCATCGAGTGAGATGTATGAAAAAATGAAAGCCGAAATGGAAAGAAGCCCTTATCTGGAAACCGTTTCGGGTTCTGCAAATCACATTGCCAGAAACCACCAAATAAGTATTGCGGAAACACTTGACCGTAAATTTGAGGTGAGTGAATTCAGGGTTGAATCAAATTACTTTAAAACCATGGGCATTGAATTGGCGGCAGGACGGTTTTTGTCGAACGATGTAAAATCCGAAAATAAGGAGCTTGTAGTCAATCAGACATTTGTGAAACAGCTTGAGTTGGAGGAGCCACTGGGTTTTGAAATCAAACTGAGAGACAGCAATTATACCATTGTGGGCATTATGAGTGATTTACATAATTCTCCATTCGGAACAGAAATTGATCCCATGGTATTTAGTCAGGTGAGTGAAGGTGGTTTAAGGTTTTTGACTGCCAGCATTACTCCCGGTCAAGATATTAAGGTTTATGATGAGATGGAGTCTGCCTGGGATGAGCTATATCCTGAAATTCCATTCGATGGAGGTTTACAAGCTGATATCTGGGACGGTTACTTTACCATGATTGGCAATTTTGCCAGGTTCAATAAGGCAGTGGCCAGCATAGCTGTAGCGCTGGCTTTGCTGGGGCTGTATGGACTAATGACCTTGAATATTTCGGGAAGAATTAAAGAACTGAGCATCCGTAAAACCCTTGGAGCAAATCTAATGCACCTGAGCAAAATCATGTCCAAGCAATACCTCGTTCTCACTATTGTTTCTATTTGCATTGGAGCACCCTTGGGTTATTTCTTTACCATGATGCAGCTCGGTTTGGTGTTTGCTTATCCGCTGCCGATGGGAGCTTATCGAGTGATTATTCCAATCATTATTCTGGTTGTGTCTCTGATAGCCGTAATTATTACGCAGGTTGTTAGAGTAGGGCGCTTCAATCCTGTTAAAGGACTGAGATCTGAATAGCCTTTAAGATAATGACTTAAGCTGGGAGAGGACTGAATTCCCCCATTCCATTCGGTCTTCACCCACACCTTCACTAGTAGTTGGTCGCAGTTCTGCCAGTTTAGTTTCAGCCTCTTCTATGCTCAAACCAATGAACCTCAGAAAGGCAAAGGTGATCATTCCGGTTCGGTGAATCCCAGCGGAGCAATGAACATAAATTTTACCACCATCCTTTAGAATGCTTTCCATTTCCTTAAAGAGGTCAACTAGTTCTTGCCATCTTTCTTGAGCAGGAGAGCCTGCCGATTTCATTGGAAACCAAAGCCATCCAAGGTCAAACTTTTTACAAAGGCTTTTAATGTCTCCGCTGCCTTCACTTTCGGAAAGTAGGGTGAGCAAGTGAGTAGTGTTTTGAAGTTTGAGGTCTGCCACCAATTTGGCACTGGGTCTGTGTCCAATGGCCAAATGCCCATCAACGATCTTCACCCAATCAGCAGGCTCGAGAGACTGAAGGTTCTTTTCTGTACTCTTCATTCGTCCAATGAGTGAACCGATTACTTTCTTATCAGCAGCATCAGACTGCATAAGTTTCTGCAAGCCTGAGATCAATTGTTTAGCCTTTTCAGAGGCTTCTTCCACTGAACTTTCCAGCGGTTTCTTCAAC
>JABXIP010000371.1 GCA_013373005.1 Cytophagia bacterium
ACTACTATTCTTGCCTGCGTGAAGCACTTCGCAGCTTATGGCGCATCTCAGGCCGGTAGAGACTATCATACAGTGGACATGTCAGACAGGGAGTTGAGACAAAACTTCCTTCCTCCATACAAAGCAGCTTTAGATGCAGGAGCTGCCACTGTAATGACCTCATTTAATGAGTTGGATGGTGTTCCTGCTTCAGGAAATCATTATTTGATGACCGAAATACTTCGAAATGAATGGGGATTCGATGGTTTTGTAGTTACTGATTATACTTCCATCAATGAAATGGTTCCTCATGGTGTAGTGGCCAACCTGAAAGAAGCTGCTGAACTGGCTTTCAATGCAGGGGTTCAAATGGACATGCAAGGAGGAGTTTATAGCGAATACATCCCTGAATTGCTTGACGAAGGTAAAATCAAAGAAGCTGACTTGAATGAATATGTTCGTCAGGTGCTTGAAATGAAGTACAAACTAGGCCTGTTCGATGATCCTTATAGGTACCTCAACAAGGAAAGAGAGCAGGCAACCCTTTACTCTCAGGAAATGATGGATCATTCGCTTTTAGCGGGTAAAGAATCTATTGTTCTCTTGAAAAATGAACCCGCAGGGAGATCATCAGAAAACCTACTTCCACTTTCAAAAAACACTCGTTCAGTGGCCCTCATTGGTCCTTTGGCCGATAACCAAAAAGATATGCTGGGTACCTGGCATGTGGCTGGAGATGAAACCAAGGTGATTACCCTTTTGGAAGGAATCAAAAAAACCGCTCCGAATGTGAAAATCAACTATGCCAGAGGTGCAGACTTCAATGGCGATAATCAATCGGGTTTTGCAGAGGCTTTAGCTGCTGCAAGAAGGTCTGATGTAGTGATCATGGCCATTGGTGAAGACTATACCCAAAGTGGCGAAGCTGCCAGCCGTTCTGAGATTGGGCTCCCTGGCCCTCAGCAGGAATTGATCGAAGCCATTCATGCTTTAGGCAAACCTGTTGTTGCTGTGGTTATGGCCGGAAGACCATTAACCATCGAGTGGATTGATGAGCATATTCCGGCAGTTATGAATGCATGGCATTTAGGCACTATGTCTGGACAGGCTATTGCAGAAACCCTTTTCGGTGATCACAACCCAGGTGGTAAGCTCACCATTACATTCCCAAAAAATGTAGGGCAAATTCCTGTTTACTATAACATGAAGAACACTGGCCGTCCGTTCGATGCTAATAACAAGTACACAAGCAAATATTTAGACGTTTCGAATGAGCCACTTTACCCATTTGGCTATGGTTTGAGCTATACCACTTTTGAATATTCAAACCTAAAACTGAGTAGTAATGAACTCAGTAATGATGGTTCAATTACTGTGAATGTAACCGTAAAAAACACCGGTAAATACGAAGGAAAAGAAGTGGTTCAAATGTATATCCGCGATTTGGTTGGAAGTGTAACCAGACCGGTGAAAGAATTGAAGGGATTTGAGAAGATAAGCCTCACTCCTGGAGAGTCTAAGCAAGTAAGCTTTACCATAAGCACTGATGATCTTAAATTCTATACCCGTGATATGAGCTTCAAGGCCGAACCGGGAGATTTTAAAGTTTTTGTTGGGACTAGTTCGGCTGAAACACTAGAAGCAGACTTTGCATTGAAATAAAGATAATGTCCTCAGTTTCCGAAAGTGCAATCAGCCTATTTGGCTCGTTCAACGCTTTTCTGTCAATGGGCAAGACAGTTGGGATAAAAAATGAATGAGCAACGGAAACGCAACTAAAGGACATCATTTGGGAATAGTCAATGGATTTTCCAACGCGCTGGAAAGCCATTGACTTCCCTTTTATGATTAAATTGAATAGAAATACCATCACTATGATCAACCAGAAAACCAAGCTATTCGCACTGGCCACCTTGTTACTTACTGCTGCGCTTTCATGTACAGGCCCTCAAGCCACTGACAGCACAGACGAACTACAACTGAAAAAAATTGAGGGGTCAGAACCAATGAATGTGATCTACATTCTTAGCGATGACCACCGCTATGACTTCATGGGTTTTACGGGAAAGGTGCCTTTTCTTGAGACTCCCAACATGGACAAGATGGCGCTTGAAGGCACTCATATTGAGAATGCTTTTGTGACAACATCGCTCTGTTCGCCAAGTAGAGCTTCTATCCTTACAGGTCAGTTTTCTCACCATCATCAGGTTGTAGACAACCAATCGCTTATTGCAGATAGTGTCACGTTCTTCCCGGAATACCTTCAAGCCGCAGGCTATGAAACCGCATTTATGGGGAAATGGCATATGGGAGAACACCATGCAGATCCTCGTCCGGGTTTCGACCATTGGTTCAGCTTGAAAGGTCAGGGAAATTACTACAGCCCATTAATCAATGTGAATGGTGTTGAAAAGACATTTGGAGATAGCACCTACATTACCGATTTATTGACTGATGAAGCACTAAGATGGCTCGGAGAGCGTGATGGTTCTAAGCCTTTCTTCCTTTACCTATCTCACAAAGGAGTTCATGCAGACTTTAAGCCTGCCAAGCGGCATGAAGGCGTTTATGCCAATGGAAAGCCCAGCTACCCCCCAACTATGTATCCGGAAAAGAATCCTGACTACAATTATGATGATGTTCCTGATTGGGTTAAAAAGCAGCGCTACAGCTGGCATGGCGTAGACTATATGTACCATGGTCAAATCAACTTCGATGAGTTTTATCAACTCTATAATGAAACCTTGCTCTCGGTTGACGAAAGCATCGGAAAGGTGCTGGACTTCCTGGAAGAAACGGGGCAGATAGACAACACCATAGTCTTCTACATGGGAGACAATGGCTTTTCATTCGGTGAGCATGGTCTCATTGACAAAAGACAGGCCTATGAAGAATCTATCAGAGTTCCTCTATTGGTTTATGGTGGCAAAGATGTGCTAAAACAGAAGAAGGTGAAGCAGATGATTCAAAACATAGACATTGGCCCAACCATTTTAGCCATGGCAGGTTTGGAAACACCGGACAATATGGATGGAGAAAGCTTCCTCCCTATTCTGAAAGGTGAAACCCCAAGCGATTGGAGAGAGCGCATATACTATGAATATTTTTGGGAAAGACCATTCCCTCAAACTCCAACTACCTATGCCGTAAGAACTGGGCAGTACAAGTTTATCCGCTATCATGGCATTTGGGATATCAATGAACTATACGACATTCAGAATGACCCATGGGAAATGAATAACCTTATAAGAAATCCGGAATATGCTGAGATCTCCAAGCAGCTGAGACAAGACCTCTTCCAATGGCTTGAAGAAACCAATGGCATGCAGATGCCTTTGAAAACAGATGGCAACGGAGCCAGGTTCGACTACAAATACAGAGGCACATTCTAAAAGTGAGGTGGAATGGTCGAATGACATATTGTTCATTATTGGAGGTATCCTAACCGGTATTGTAAATACGATTTCCGGAAGCGGCACACTTTTCAGTATGGGTGTTATGACTTTGACCGGTATTCCACTAGTAATGGCCAATACTACCACGAGACCAGGAGTGTTCTTTCAGAACCTGACTGGCATTTTGGTATTGAAGAAATTCAATCATTTCAATTTGAAGCAACTTCAATGGCCACCAATCTTAGCTACTCTGGTTGGTGCTATGCTGGGAGCTTGGTGTGCTACGGTGGTTTCTAATGCCTCATTTAACCTCATTGCATCCGTGGTGATGTTAGGATTGCTGATCACCTATATTTTTCCAGCCAAGCTAATTAGAAAGTCCAAAATCAAATTTCCCAAGAGCGGTTTGCTGATAGCTCTGTTACTCTTTCTAGGGGGATTCTATGGAGGTTTTGTTCAGATTGGAGTAGGCATTCTTATACTGGTAATATTATCAGGGGCTTACCAAATGACCTATAATGAGGCTAACACTTACAAACTCATAGTGATCCTGATTTATACGGTTCCCACTACACTTTACTTCAGCCTGACAGATAATATCCTCTGGAGACCTGCCATACTTTTAACGGTAGGCCAGGTAATTGGTGCCTATGGTGCAGCACGGTTCATTAGCAAAAATGATAAGGCTCATCTCTGGGCAAAAGTGATTTCGATTTTAATGATTGTCGCCACACTGGTGAAGGTGTGGTTTTATTGAAAAAAATAAGCCTCACCCCAAACCCCTCTCCAAGGAGAGGGGCTTAAGCTATCTGCCAGTTTGAACTGTATCGGCCAGAACTAGCAGCGCATAAAGCCTTCCCCCAAGGGGGAAGGTTTGGATGGGGGCTCACATTAATGTATCTCAATAACATATGAAAAACATAAAACACTTCTTCTTCCTCCCACTTTTGGCCTTAGCTTGCTCAGGCCCTCAGGAAGATATATCATCTACCACTTCAACCAAACAGGTTGAAAAAAGAGACTATCAAACCTATTGCAATCCAATAGACATTGACTACTCCTACATGTCGCATTACAGGGCGAACAACAACGTATCTTACAGGTCTGGAGCCGACCCGGCCATTGTGAACTTTAAAGGGAAGTACTACATGTTCGTTACCCGATCTCATGGTTATTGGACGTCTGACGACATGAGCAACTGGACTTTCATACGCCCACAGAGCTGGTACTTCAACGGAAGTAATGCGCCTGCAGCCGCTGTGAAAGACGGAAAAATCATTGTACTTGGAGACCCGTCTGGAAGAGGTGCTGTTATTGAAACTGATAATCCTGATCTAGGTGACTGGACAACCAACTTTGCTGTAATCAATATGCCAAATGGCACGCAAGACCCCGCGCTATTTGTAGATGATGATGGGAAAGTCTATCTCTATGAAGAATCCTCAAACACCTTCCCTATTCATGGTATTGAACTAGACCCGGACAATTATTATGTACCGATCGGTGAGCAAGTAGACTTGCTTCAGCTTCAGCCTGAAAAACATGGATGGGAACGTTTTGGACAAGACCACAGATCAGACATCAAGCCTTTCATTGAAGGGCCTTGGATGGTGAAACACGGAGACACTTATTACCTGGAATATGGTGCTCCAGGAACACAGTGGAATGTTTATGCAGATGGAGTATACACCAGCAAAAGTCCACTCGGCCCATTTGAATATGCTGCCTACAACCCAATCTCTTATAAGCCTGGTGGTTTCTTAAAAGGTTCAGGACATGGAAGTACAGTTCAAGACAACAATGGTAATTATTGGCACTATGCCACCATGGCTATCTCTGTCAATTTTATGTTCGAAAGAAGAATCGGTATGTATCCAGCCGGATTCGAAGACAACGGTCAGATGTACGTCAACACAGCCTATGGTGACTACCCGCATTACTTACCCGACACCGAAGTTGATGAACATAAAAACAGGTTCACAGGCTGGATGCTTTTGAGCTATAACAAACCAGTAAAAACCAATGCCGGAGTAGTTGATAAAGCGCTTAATGTGGTTGACAATAGTGCATCGGGTTACATGCAAGAGCAAATCAGAGACTTTGGCATCAATAGAATCAATGATGAGGAAATTCGCTCCTACTGGGTTTCCGATGCCAATGATGATTCAATTTATGTAGAATTGGATATGGAGAAAGTGATGGATGTAAAAGCCATTCAGATCAATTTTCAAGACTTTAATAGTACTATTTTCGGAAGACCAGATACTTTGAGGCAACAGTTTACCATTGATGCTTCAATTGATGGAGAAAATTGGGAGACTATTGCCGATTACTCAAATAACCAACGCGATATGCCTCATGGATATATTGAATTGGACGCGCCAGTTGAAGCACGATATATTCGCTATAACCATGTGTATTGCACCAACCAATACCTGTCAATTTCTGAATTCAGAGTATTTGGTAATGGTAAAGAGACTTTGCCTGAAACTCCAGCTAATTTCCAGGTAAAGCGCCAGCAAGACCGAAGAAATGCAGACCTGACCTGGGATGCAGTTGACGGTGCCACAGGCTATGTAATCTACTGGGGAATTGAAAAGGACAAGTTGAACCTCTCTGCCCTTATGTATGGTCAACCAGGTTACGAGCTTCGAGCTTTAAATACCGACAATGGCTATTATTATCAAGTTGAAGCCTTCGATGAAAATGGTATTTCGAAGAGAAGTGAGGTGATGTTTACCGAGTAAAACCTGTATTCTATCGGAAAACAATATCCGCCATAATCAACCAGCGTATTAAGAGGTATGAAACTAGCCATCATACCTCTTTTACTTTTTGTATTCATCACCCCTACATTTTCTCAAACTCTTGGTGGACCTTGTGAAGGTTGCGAAGCACTTCTTGAATACGGGAATAGAAAGCTCAATACAGTTGACACGCTTCCAGATTTTAAAGACAACGAACCTAAAATGATCATTCGGGGGACAGTTTATGAAGCCGATGGAAAAACTCCAGCTAATGGGGTCATTATCTATACCTACCATACCAACAGAGAAGGCGTCTATCCGACCAAAGGCAATGAACAAGGCTGGGCCAAAAGGCATGGTTATATTCGAGGTTGGACAAAAACAGATGCAAAAGGACAGTATACCTTTTACACTTTTAAACCAGCAACTTACCCGAGTAGAACAGAACCCGCACACGTGCATTTAACCATCAAAGAACCAGGAAAACAGGAATATTGGATAGACTCTATTCAGTTCGAAGATGATGAATTGCTAACGGAAAGTGTGCGGAATAGAATGCGAAACAGAGGTGGTTCGGGTGTAATAACTCTCAAGAGTGAAGGCTCTTACTTATTAGCTAAGAGGGACATTATCCTTGGATTGAATATTCCGAATTATCGTTAATCAGAATGATAAACCTCTCTCTCCCACTCTGCCAGTTTGGGGTTCATCCATTTAAACCATAAAGGTGGAATTGCGGCCAGCACAATTATGGTTATACAAGAACTATGATATTCAAAGCATCAAGTTACTTCGTAATCTTTAAGCTTATGACACCTTTTATTTTGTTACATTACCTACCTCTTGGAGCCAAAACGCATGCAATGATTACTTTAAACAAACTTCTATCTGACTATTGGTCTCAAATTGCTCTAATAATAGGCATAACCACAAGTGGCATTGGGTACATATTAAAGGTTTTTCTAAGTTGGAACCTCAAGCGGAAGGAAATTACTTTCAGCAAAGTTAGAGAAGCTAAATTAGTGGAATTGAAGCTTTTTTTTGAAAGCTATATTCAGTTAGAGAGTCATTTACGCAGTTTAAGGTTGGCTGTAGCTCAAGGCCACGAAACATCTGAAAAAGAGATAAGACAGACTTTAACAGATTCATGGTTAAAATTCAACCTTCACCTAACATACTTGAAGATCTTTCTTTCCTCAGACGAGATTGAACCTTTTGAAAAAATTCAGTCCGAGTTAGAAAACATAAATAAAAAACTGGATTTTTTCACTATAGACAAACAACATGGAACTATAGATTCAGACCTAATTAAAGAGTTAAGAGTATTAGGGCCAGAAGTATTTCTCAAACGATTACCAGAATTGTTAAATATAATTCAAAAAAATCTTAAGAAAGATTTAAAAATAGATTAAGACCTATATTCTTAGGTGAAAGATCTGTGTTTTCAAATCTGAAAATTCCGAATTATCGTTAATCGGTAAGATAAACCTCTCTTTCCCATTCTGCCAGTTTGGGGTTCATCCATTTAAACCATAAAGGTGGAATTGCGGCCAGCATAATCATGGCTGGGTATCCGGAAGGCAATTGAGGCGATTCATCATAATGCTTTAGCACCTGATATCGCTTTATGGCATTCGCATGATGGTCCGAATGTCTTTGCAGCTGAAAGAGGAAAAAATTACTCAGCCTATGGTTAGAGTTCCAGGAGTGCATGGGATTAACCCTTTCATATCTACCTGGAGCAACCTCCTTTCTCACAATGCCATAATGTTCAATATAATTCACCAACTCCAACAAGGTAAAAGCCAGAATACTTTGAGCAAAAAAGAAAGCGATCACCTGCCAGGTGAAGGCTCCAACAATCAACGACATCCCCGTAGTAAGCACACCACATAAAACAATTGGCAATAAGCTGAACCAAATCATCTGATTATCAAAGCTCCAAATTCCAAGTTTCCTTTTCCGTAGCCTCTCCTTTTCCAACCTCCAAGCACTGAAATAACTCCCAAAAACAGACCTCACCCAAAACTTCGGAAAGGCTTCATTTTTTCTGCTAGTGGCCGGGTCTCTCGGAGTTGCTACATAAACATGGTGACCTCTGTTATGCTCAATGTAGAAATGCATATAGCAAACGGTCATCAGTAAGAGCTTAGCATAGAAGCGCTCTAATTTCGACTTCTTGTGACCAAGTTCATGCGCCACGGTAATGCCTATTCCTCCTGTAACCAGAGCAAAACTTACCACAAAGCCAATCCATTCCGTGACAGTAAGAGGAACTGTAGCGATCATCCAAACGCCCCATATTAGAAAGGCAACCTGAAAGAAGGCCCAAATAAAAGTGATAAAACGATAGTAAAACTGCTCTGCAATCAACATGCTTTCATCTTCAGAAAGATTTTCTGGATCTTCTCCGATAAGATAATCGGCCAAAGGGATTATGATGAAGACAAAAAGGATGGTCAGGTAATTCCAATAGCCACCGAGATAGAATCCAAGGATGGTTAATGAAGGAATGACAAATGCAGTAAGAAAACCAAGCTTCTTGATCCAGCTCATGTAGAAAATTACTACTTCTCTACAACTCTTTCAACTGCTCATAAGAAGGAATTTGCTGAAGCATCTTCGTTCCAGTCTCTTGATGACAAATTCCGGCATATGTACTTACTCCATTGGTGATTATAATAAGTGGTGCTTTACAAACCTTATTGTAAGATCCAATCTGCTCTACCACCCTTTGTCCCAACTTCACATCTGGCGCTTTGCATTCTACCAACACCTGCGGATTCAGCTGCTGATCATAAATAAGGATGTCGCTCCGCTTCTGAAGCTCATTATATTTCAGTCCAGACTCCACTTTAGTTCTGGATGCAGGATAACCCAGATTGTTTACCAGATGGTTAAGAATATGTTGCCTTACCCACTCTTCTGGCGTCAACTGAATGAACTTCTTCCTAATCGGATCGAAAATGAATAACTTGCCATCTCGATTTTCCAATCGGTATGGATAAGTCGGAAGATTGAGTTTCAGCATTCGGCAAATCTAACGAGACCAAACTTTTATTGATGAAAAACAAGCAAGAAATAGTTGAGAATTGGCTTCCAAGATATACAGGTGTGCCATTAGATGAATTTGGTGAATATATTCTATTGACCAATTTTCAGGGATATGTAGTAATGTTTGCAGAAAAGTTCGGAGTTGAAATCCGTGGTACTGATAAACCGATGGAAAGTGCTACTGCCGAGAATATTACCATTATCAATTTTGGTATGGGAAGCGCCATGGCCGCTACGGTGATGGATCTACTTTCCAGCATTCACCCTAAGGCTGTGCTGTTTTTGGGCAAATGTGGTGGTTTGAAAAAGAAAACTGAACTGGGAGATCTTATCCTACCTATTGCCGCTATTAGAGGCGAGGGAACAAGCAACGAATATATGCCGGTAGAGATACCTGCACTGCCTTCTTTTCGTCTCCAAAGAGCAGTTTCATCCATGATCAAGAAACACGAAAGAGACTATTGGACGGGAACCTGCTACACTACCAACCGAAGGGTTTGGGAGCATGACAAAGCATTCAAAAAATACCTTCGTAAAATCAGAGCCATGGCGGTGGATATGGAAACAGCAACCTTATTCACGGTGGGCTTCGTGAATGAAATTCCTCGGGGAGCACTACTTCTAGTTTCAGATAACCCTATGATTCCTGAAGGAGTAAAAACAGAAGAAAGCGATAAAAAAGTAACCGCTGACTATGTAACAGCTCACCTTGACATTGGAATTGATGCATTGCGCGAGCTGAGAGACTCTGGTGATTCAGTGAAGCATATGAGGTTTGAGTAATATTACCTTACCATCAGTTTAAAGGTATATCCACCTTGATCGGTAAGGATTTTCATTAGATACACACCTGATGGTAAAACAGAAATATCAATCGGTTTGAGCTCCTTATTGATAATCTCTCGACTATAAACAAGATTTCCATTCAAATCCCTGATTCCCAAAGCTTTTGGATTACCCGGTAGTTCCCCTGAAAAGTAAATCATTCCCTCGCTTGGGTTTGGGAAGACTGAAAAGCCTTGTAACTCATCATCAAGCCCCTGAACAATTTTGATTTCAGGGAAATTGATAAATATATCTCCGTTGCTGGCTATCTGACCCCAGCTATATATTCCCGGACTGTCAGCGCCCTTTTTGCTTCCATCAGCATTTCGGAAAACAAGGGCCAACCTATAAGCAGTGGTAAATTCGTTGAGGTTATAATAAACTGATGGCACAAAGGTTTTGGTCCATTTTGAGGAGTTTGTAGAAGACCTGGTCAGGGCTCCAACTCCATCATCTTGCCCCCAATTGCCAATTACATTTTGCCAATCTGTACCTGTTTCAGAGTCTGTTATTACTCCGGAGTGCATATAAACCTTACCTGCACCCTCTAAATTTCTATCACCAAAACGGGTATCGTAAGTAATCGTAATTTCAGTATCCTGATCGAAGCTGGCAGGGGTAATGGTAATCATCTCACCATCCAAAGTCATGTTCACAAATATCAAATTCCCGCGAAAACCTTTGCCCAGGTTCGTATTATCTGCATCTCTGAAGTACATTCCCAAGCGAACAGCCTCACCACTGGTAATATTGAAATAGTCTTCGGGGGTTAAGGTAATTTCCCATTTGTCTGTTTCCCCTGAAACCAGAGACATCTCTCCAACGCCATCATCTGTTAGGTTACCTACAATATTCTCAATCGCTGTTGAACTTAGGTCGTCATAGACCACTCCGGCATGCATATAAACCTTAGTGGCTCCTACTAAGCCATCGGTGCCATCAGGGTTAGCCTTAGTAGCATCGAAAGTAATCACTATCTCCGTTTCTGAATCAAATTCAGTAGGGCTTACGGTTATCGGATTCTGATAAGCCTCCACCACATTTTCAAAGCCTTCAGAAATTCGATTGTTGGTGAATATTTTGAAATGGCCGGGTTCCAGATTTGCTGAAGCAGCAACCGATGATACATCAAATGAATCTCCGCCAAAGTAATCGAACCAATCCCCTGTTTCTGTAAAGTCATAGCTTATGGATTCAGACTGAAGTCCAAAATTCCCAATGATTACCACGTCCAAACCATCGGAATCTATCACTAT
>JABXIP010000437.1 GCA_013373005.1 Cytophagia bacterium
AGTGTATCAACCTTTCTTTCGGCTAGCTGATTTAGCATTTGGGTCGAAGGCGTTGGATCAAGAACCCATGGCAGCCATTCATAACCATTGTGGGTCACTTTGAGGTTTAGGTCATTTTTCAGTGCTTTGGAATCTTCTGCTTGAGCGGCAGGATCGTTCCAAACCAAAGCCATTCTTACTGACTTGGTATTGGCAGGAATGGATATGGTTTGTGAAAAGCTTTGGGCGTTTATGATTGAACCCTCAATGACCTGATTGTTTTCAATGATCTCCAGACTCTTTTTAGCGTTCAGGTTTCCGAAACCAGAGCTGTAGCTCACTACGGAATTGCCAACAGTGTCTGCTCCTGCTATTAATACTGATTTCAGCTGAGCAGATTGAATCCGTTCCTGGTACCAATTCTGATAAGCTTGGGACAGCAAAATGGAAGTACCGGAAGCCAAGGCTGCTGCGTCTGAAGTGCCTCCATCACCGTAAGCCACTAGTTCAGGCTTTATTCTTCCATCGGCTGCTGGGCCTTTAGAACTTCTGATGTCTACCTTCATGTTAGCATCAACGGCTCCAACTGTTAACACATTTTTGGCCATTTTAAAGCCTCCGGTAAGATTTGAGAATGGGCCTAGGTTCGAATATTCACCACTTTCAGGAGTCACGAAGCCAGAATTGCCTGCCGAAAATATATGGAGTAGAGTTTCATTCTGATGGCTTTGCTCATCATAGGCTTCAGCCAGCAGGTCATATACATTGGTTATTTCAAGTCCGTAGGAATGGTTTTGAATAAAGGCAGAGCTGTTATTAAAGAAGGAAATATTATCGGGCAGAGTATTTAGAAAGGAGCTGGAAGTTAGCATAGCTTGAAAAGCTGCTCCCTTACTCAATAATGAGGTATTTCCAGCACCTGCGGCAATGCTGGCCATGGAGGTAGCATGGCTGTCTATTATGTCATCCTTCAGCTCAGAAGGTAGAAATCTCGAATAGAGATCGACATCTAACGTATCGAATAAGCGTTCCTTAATGGCTAGTGTTTCATGTTCTCCAGTGAGTGTCGGTTTATAGGCATGAAGCCAGTTGATTTGATTGACCGACAAATTATGAGAAAGGGTATTGCTTTCAGTTTTCGGGGCGCTCATTAAATATTGAGCAGCGAAGTATTCTCCAGACTCCAGGAGTAATGCCATGTTTTCTTTAGTAGTCTGAATCTCCGTAAACAAAGGCTGGTCATCTGGCCTTATCTGTTTTACAACCCATCTTTCAGCTTGGTAGCAAACATGCCTTAATTCTTCAGGACCGGGTAGGTTGACATTCTTTTTTTTTGACCAAAAAATATGTGGCTTAGAAGCGTTTATCTCAGTTTGCTGTGCGCAAATAGGAGCCGTCAAAATGACTGCCAAGAGCAGGGTTAATATCTGGCCTTTTACATTCTTCAATCAGGTCAAATTACAGGGTATAAGATTAGTAAAAAAGGATCTTGTAAAGAACAAAAATTAAAGTCCTTTCTGAAGTATATATCAATGCACTGATGCAAAAGAGCTTTTGCTATATGTCAACAACAAAGTTTAGAATAATCCTATTTTTTGAGTGATAAATCTGAATGATTCACTTTGATATCAACGGTAAGATAGCTTTATTAGATGTACTTCGTTATGATGAATGGCGAATAATATTTTAAACTAATCCCTAACTATTAACTTTATGAAAAGAATTAAATCGCTCTTTGCATTTCTTGCAATTGGGGCTTTCACCTTCTACGCTTGTGAAGAATCAACAGAAGAATTTCCGGATTTTCAGGACGATGTTTCGCAGGCAGTTTTAGACAAAATTGAAGCGGCCGGTTACAGTCCTAATGATGTAATCAAAGCCGACTGGAATGGCAGGTCAGGATACGTAGTTGAATACGATCTGTTTTTTGCGGAAGACGAAATTGATGGACTTACTTTAAACCCTAAAGTTCCGGGTACAGAACAGTACCATACCACCAACCTGGTAACCAACTTGCCTAGGGTAATTAAGGTTGGTATCGATCCGGCTTTCAGTCAGTCAGCCATTGATGCATTGGATGCCACAATTGCCATGTATAATGCCGAAAATCTTGCACTTCAATTTCAACTGGCGACAGTAACTGTATCTGGTAAGGGTAAGAGACAAACGGTAACTACTGATGCCGATATTTTCATTTCTGCATTCAAGGAAAGACCAAGAGGTGGCTTTATAACTTTGGGTAGAGCGGCAGGTTTCCCAACCAGTGCTGGTGATCCTGCAGAAGGCTTTGGCTTGAACACTTATTGGATTGACAACTTTGGTCCATCAGTTCAGGAACTAACTGGCGTTATGGCTCACGAGATTGGTCACTGTATCGGTTTCCGTCATACAGATTATCAAACCAGAGAAAGCTGTGGTTCAAATACTAACGAAGGCAGTGCTGGTGTAGGTGCTATTTACATTCCGGGGACACCAACTGGTTCTGATGCAACTTCATTGATGCAGGCTTGTGGACCAGCAGATGACTTCAATGCTAATGATGTAACCGCATTGAATTATCTATACAACTAAGAGATTTTATTCAACCATACATGAAAGGGCCATTCTTCGGAATGGCCTTTTTTATGGTTTAACACCCATCACACTCTTCATCTTTCAACTCGAACTCCAGAGTTGAGTGTTCAATGCCCATTTCGTGCAATAGGTATTTGGCTCGCTTTTTAATAGAAGACTGAAGCTTCAGTTCATAGGATTTGTCGAGCACTAGGTGTGCAGAGAACACATGATATTCGCCATCCATAGACCAGATATGGCAGTCATGAATTTCGATTACTTCAGGAATGGTCTTCAGTTTAATTTTCAGTTTGTCTACATTAATCTCATTAGGGGTAGCCTGAAGAATGATTTTGAAGCTTTTTTTCAGGTTATTAAAGACATTGTAGATAATAAAAAGAGCGATCAGTACAGATAGCAATGGATCCATGAAGTACCAGTCGAAGTACATGATCAGCAAGCTGCCGATCAGTACTGCTATCCACCCAAGAACATCTTCTAGCAAGTGCAGGCTGATCACTCTTTCGTTGATGGAGCTTCCTTTCCTAAGGCGCAAAACGGCCACTCCATTCACAATCACTCCGAAAATGGCAATGTAGAGCATGCCTTTTTCATTCACCTCACCTGGGTTCATTACGGCAGGAACAGCCTCGCTGATAATAATTACGGAACCAACCAAGAGCACAACGGCATTAATGATGGCGCCCAGAAGCGAAAATCTTTTATAGCCGTATGAGAAGGTTTTGTCTCTTTTCTTCTCAGACAGGTTTTGAAAATACCAGCTCAGGCCGATACTTAGGCTATCACCTAAATCGTGCAAAGCATCTGAAAGAATGGCAAGACTACCCGTAATTAGTCCACCTACTAATTCAATAACAGTAAAAGAGAGGTTTAGAAAGAAGGCGACTTTCAGATTTTTGGTACTATGACCATGACTGTGTCCGTGATGATGGTGATGCCCCATGCCCAAATGTATCAAGAAAAGCTACGCAACATGGTTTCAGATAAGCACCTGTGCTAAAACTGCACAAAGAGCCCCGAAAACGGAAACCCCAAATCTCTGCCAGTTTAGCTTATGATTGGGGTCTGTTTCAATAAAAATGGTAGTGGATATCTGCAAGAAGCTTCCTGCTACTACCGCAAAGAAGATGATCATGTAATTCTCAGGCAAAAACTGTCCATGACTCAAAAACTCACTAGTAAAAAGCCCTAAAGGAGAAGCTAAAGCGAAGATGAGAATTAGTGAGTAGGCCTGAAACTTGCTGGGTAGCTTGTAAAGCAACAGGGCCATTAATGCCACAGCTGCAGGAATTTTATGCATGACAATTCCAAGAAGAATCTTTGGAGAACTTCCATGAGCATATACTGAATCTGCGGCATGGTTAGAATGAAGAGAATCCGTGAGTATACTGCCTTCCAGGAAGGAATGGAGGCTCAGAGCTATCAGTAAGTAAGTCACCGAAAAATTAGCATGTTGGTGAACGTGACCGTGTTCTACACCGCTGGTGAAGTTTTCAATAATCTTCTGTAGGAAGAAGCCAAAGAGAATATAAAGTCCAAGACTAAAAGGATTCTGACCAGAAAGGAAAAGATCTGGAATCAGGTGAATTATGGTCATGGCGAACAAGTAGGCACCAGCAAAGACCAAAAAAAGCTGAAGTCGTTTGGTTGAAAAGCCAGAGCTCTTAATCATGAAAAGAGCTGGTAGGGCCGCAGCCAAGAAAAGTATAGTAGCGTTAATGAACAACTCTCAATAGGTTTCTGCAACAGGATTGCAAATATGAGAATAAAAACCGAGATGAAACCAATTAGTTCCTTTATTCGCTACTTTTTGTTTTGATGGTTTTTCCTTCCAGGCCCTTAGATAAATAGGTCTGTGTGTCGCCATTTTCATCGGCATAAATCAGGTAGCATTCCAAAGTCGGGTCGGACTCTATCAAAGCAATGCTCCTTTCTTTACCAAGCACCATGCAGGCGGTGGCATAGGCATCGGCTAGCATACAGTTGGGTGCCAACACAGTGGCGCTTAGCAAAGTCTGCATTTTAGGATAGCCTGTAGAAGGATTGATGGTATGCGCTACTTTTCGGCCATCTTCAAGAACACGAAAGTTTCTATAGTTGCCAGAAGTTGCCATTCCCTGATTCTCAAGGTGGAGCGCATCGAAGAGGCCTCCAATACGTTTTTCATCAGGAACTTCAATGCCAATGGTCCAATAGGCTCCTTCTATATTCTTACCTCGGGCACGAACTTCTCCCCCAATTTCTACCATATAATTCTTTAGCCCTTGAGTTGATAGCCAATCGCCCACCACATCAATCGCCTGACCTTTGGCAATGGCCGAGAAGTTCAGCTTAACCCCGGGTACAGTTTTCACTGCATAATTGTTGTCAAAGTTGATTTTGTTCAGGCCGACAAATTCCATCAAAGAATCAACCTGAGAGGAATCAGGGCCAATAAATTTTCCATCACCAAAACCCCAGGCGTCAATCAAAGGGCCAACCGTGGGATCAAAGGCGCCATCAGTTGCCTCATTGACGGTTTTGCTAGCTTCTAAAACATCATAGAAATAAGGCAACTGAAAATTGACTTTCCCTTTTAGATTGAAGGTGCTAATCTCTGAATCAGGGATATAGGTGGAAAGGGCCTGATTGAAATCCTGTAGCAGGGAATCAATCTGCTTCTTGAAATTACGCTGCTTTCTATCGAGGTATTTGACGTTATAGGCAATGGTGCCCATGGTTGTTCCTTGAACAAGAACTTCTTTGGGACGATTTTCACGGTAGGTGTAGACCGCAAAAATTGAGAGCATCAACACAATTAAATATATCCTTGAGCGCTTATTCCTGTCCATTCCCTTATTTTTGGCAAAGATAATTGAATTGGAAGTGGCGACATGACTTTTGTGATTCTATTCACTAAAGTGCCTAAGGTTGATTATCTTTTGAATGAATTTCTGTTGAATGAGGGAAGATTACCTTGATCCTAGTGCTGACGATCTAAATTCGTCCGAAAAAGATATAGAGAGAGCCTTACGCCCGCTTACTTTCGATGATTTTGC
>JABXIP010000288.1 GCA_013373005.1 Cytophagia bacterium
AACTCAGGCTCTGAATTGTTTCTATTGTTCCTGTCACTTCTACCAAATAGGTTGTCGAAAGGGTCGTACCTTCTGCTATTGCTTCTTCTTTCAACGGGAGGGGTTACTTTGACGGTTTTCCCCTGAGAACTGACTTCGGTGCCATTGACTTCCAATGAAAATGGCTCCAGAGTGTAGGTGCCTTCTTCCAGTGGCATATAACGCTGAGTGATGCTTTGAGACGAGCTAATTTGGCCGTTAACAATGTTGGTTTTGCTGGAAGAGGAGGTTCCTCTCTTGGTGAATCCATCGATATCAGGAAAATCAGTATAGTTCTTTATAGCCGCATTGTTTACTGTTACAGTAATTGTAAAGAACTCATTCATTCCTACTTCATCCTTACCTAACTCTACCGTAATATCTTGCGAGAAAGCTGTATTAGAGAGGCAGCTTATCAAAGCAAGAACCGACAAAAAAGCGCCAAAATTTCTCATAATTTTTCATTATATTCGTTACCCATTCAGGAAATAGGTTTTTCAAAGATAAGCGCATTTTTGAAAGCATATAACCTGAATTATTTAACCTACGTATTGGTAGGTACCACCTAAACGATAAGTAGATTCATAACCCTAAAACGTTCTTAACATGTTGGAATATTTCAAGACTATTCTCGCCAAGGTGAGCTTTGACGGGCGTTTGTTCGAAAAAGAGTTGAGAAAAGCCATTAAATCGCTCATCGAGGATGAGTTACAGGAACTGAAAAACTGGTGTTACGCCAAATTTGGGCACATTTATGGTCCAATAATCGACAAACAGTTCGTGTTACTACAACATTAGATTTTTTAACCAGCCCATCTATTCCGATGGGCTTAACTATTTCTAAGGAAATCCAGATTACGTTTCAGGCCTTCGAATTTTGTTCTTTTTACTGCCGATTTCTTAAAAACCTGCCTGAAAATTGAATCCGTTAATTCTTGCCAATTATTGTTAAAGACTTCTAAAAGTTCTCTAGACGGTAAAAAAGCCTCTTCCTGATGAGGTTTTGAGAAGCGATTCCATGGGCATACATCCTGGCAAATATCACAGCCAAAAGCCCAGTTTTCCATTTTACCTCTGAACTCTTCCGGAATACCATCTTTCAACTCAATAGTTAGGTAAGAAATGCATTTGCTGGCATCTAGCTGGTAAGCTGTAATGGCGTCAGTGGGGCAGGCATCTACGCAGCGTGTACAGGTGCCACAATAATCTTTTATCGGTCCGTCTGCTTCCAGCTCCAAATCGATGATAAGTTCTGCCAGAAAGAAAAAGCTGCCTTGCTCTTTAGTAATGAGCAGTGTGTTTTTTCCAATCCAGCCCAAACCTGATTTCTCTGCCCATTGCCTTTCCATTACAGGAGCAGAATCTACAAAAACGCGACCTTCAATTTGCCCAATCTCAGCCTGCAACTCTTGAACGAGCGTCTTGAGTTTATCCTTTATTACAAAGTGGTAGTCTTCGCCATAGGCATATTTTGCCAGCCTGGTATGGTCAGGTTTTTCATCTGCCAGATCTCTTTCAGGATAGTAATTGTATAGTAGAGAAACAACGGATTTGGCTCCGGGCACCAGCTTGGTTGGATCAAGCCTTTTTTCGAAATGGTTTTCCATATAGCTCATACATCCATGAGCACCACTCTTGAGCCATTTTTCCAGCCGAGGGGCTTCTTCCTCAAGAAATTCAGCTTTGGAAATACCACAGAAGTCGAAGCCATGGCGTTTGGCCGCCTGCTTTACCAATTGGGTATGCTTAGCTACTTGAGAATTCATAAGGCTAAACTAAAGCCTTTTTACGTTTTTCGATGTTAAGCAGATCACCCACTTTCACTAATCCTTCACTATCGGGAATAAAGTTTTCACCAAAGAGGGTTTTGTTGCCTGCTTTTCTGTAGCTGGCCAGGGTACTTAAGGGCTCTTTTCCTTTCTCTGCACTTTCCTGATCTATTGTGGTCATTATACATCGAGCGCATGGTTTTACTCCAAAAAGCTTAAGATCGCCAATAGTTACTTCTGCCAAGGTATCTTCTTCATTTGGTTGCAGACCATCTACCACAATATTTGGTCTGAAGCGGTTCATTGGCACTTCAGTCCCAACTTTTTCACCCAACAAATCCAATGACGCTTGACTAATGACCAGAACCGGATAGCCATCGGCAAAACTTACCATATCGTCTTCTTTTGGAGCATATCGCTGATCTGCAATTCGGGTACTGCCTTCATGCATATAAACCAATTGTACAGGCCTGCCCATGAACTTAGAAAACCACTGATTGATTTTTAGGTCTAAGGGTTTTGCCATACAGACATCGTCCCAAATAGATACTTCTATTGCTTCATGCTCAGGCTCAGACATCTCAAAACCCAATGGAGTCATATAGCCGGTTCTGTCTTGAATAAACATAAGGTTCTCCTTAATGGAAGGTTGAAGCAAAGCCAGCTTGGGATTTTCTCGCTGACTAATAAAGCGACCATTTTCGTCTATCAGCATCCATCTTCTGTCATGTTCCAGGCCTCTTCTTTGCACCCTTGATTCGGTCAGCTCAATTCCCGCAAGGGATTTGATTGGGTAAATATGTATGCTCTTTATTTTAATCATTGTTCGTTAAATCAGGTCAGTGGCCCAGCTTCCCAGGTCCTCTATGGTGTCGACATCGTTGAGTGTTTCCAGTTTTTTATAGCTCATGCCTTCGGACTGAAAATCCTTTTCAGTGTCTGAACATACAGTCTCTGTGCTCCATTGCTTATTCTGAAATACCGAAGAGCATGTCTTCGATAAGCCTAAAAGGTAATAACCACCATCTCTCGCTGGGCCAATCAATGCGTCATGATTATCAAGACACTCAAATGCCTCTATAAGGTTGTTGGTGGTCAAATCATAACAATCGCTGCCAATGATGCAGATTTGTTCGTAGCCTTTAGCAAAAGCCCATTCAAAGGCTGTTTCCATTTTCTGGCCAAGGTCGCCTTCAGGCTGCAGCTTTTTAGTGAAGTGTTCATTGGGCCATAAATCTTGCTCATCTTTAAATTGGCTGTAAAAAACTGCTTTAGTAAAAGGAAGTGATTGAGTGATTTCTTTAGTTCTTTCCAACAGTCTTTTGTAGATCTTCAGGGCTGCTTCATCTCCAATGCTAGCTGCCAGACGTGTTTTGGCTTTCCCTAGTTCAGGGTTCTTAACAAAAATGATCAGAATTCTTTTTTTCATTCAATATACCGCAGTTCCTTTCTTCAACAGGTGGGCGAAGCTTTTGTTGTAGGTATGAACTCTGTCAGTTGGTTGGCCTTCGGAATCAATTATTGGAAGATCGCCATTTGCCCAACCAAGAATTCCATCTTTCATGTCGTACACATCAAAACCCTGATCACTAATTTGCTTGGCTACACGATTACTTCGTACACCGATTGTGCAGTAAATGACAATAGGTTGGGTTTTATCCAGTCTTTCAAGCACGCCATCTTCAAACAGCATGGATCCTTTGAGATGGCTCACTTCAAATTCTTCAGGTGCTCTTGCATCAATGAGAATAGGAGAAGTTTCAGTGAGCAGCTGCTTGGCTTCTTCGGTGTCAATTCTTTTCACATCTGAATCCCAGAAGCTGAAAAAGCCATTCTGAAACACATATATGCCAAATGCAAAGAGAAAAAGGGCTAATCCCGAAATTAACAACAGCGATAGTTTTTTAGACACATACGCAAATTAGCCAAAGTGCAGATGAGAACATAATGATGAGCACAGGGCAAATTTCTGAACCTGCCGAATAAATGGTTATTTTCGGGCAGCTCATTTATGAAACGGAAAAAGCTTAGTACGGAAGAATTAATAGAAGGAATACTGGCCGGTAACAGG
>JABXIP010000526.1 GCA_013373005.1 Cytophagia bacterium
ATCATCATCAGCTTCAATAGATCGGGCATTTTTACCGGTTTCCATTTCAGCCTTGAAACGTTCAAGAGCAGCATGCTCCTTCTTGGCCTTTGCATCGCCAGACTTAGCTATTTTAGACAAACGTAGAATCTTCTTCTCAATAGATTCAAGGTCCTTCAACTGAAGTTCTGTATCAATTATATCTTTATCGAATACGGGATCTACGGTTCCGGCAACGTGAACTACATTATCGTCTTTAAAGCAACGGATAACGTGAATAATGGCATCTACTTCACGAATATTGGCCAGGAATTTATTCCCCAGGCCTTCACCTTTGCTGGCGCCCTTAACGAGTCCTGCGATGTCTACAAATTCAATTACCGTTGGCAATACTTTTTGAGGGTTTACCAAGCCTTTGAGGATATCCAATCGCTCATCGGGAACAGTTACTACCCCAACATTGGGCTCTATAGTACAGAAAGGAAAGTTAGCTGCTTCGGCTTTAGCGCTAGATAGTGCATTAAAAAGAGTTGATTTTCCAACATTTGGCAGACCAACGATACCGCATTTTAAACCCATAATTGAAATTGAATTTGCTTTGTTTTAAAACAGGGCGCAAAGATAAAAATAATTGGACTTGGGATTCCAATAAGGCAATAAAAAAGGGGCTCAAAGCCCCTTCATTTTAAAATGTCAAATTCTTAGTCCCAACTTAAATCGCTATCGTGATCTGAGTTATTATTCAAACTGTATTCTTCCTCCTCTTTATCAAATTGAGTGAAGTCAACATCTGGCAGTAGCTCGTCCTTTACATGACTTACTGCTTCATTCAGCGCATCTACGAACTTGGCAAAATCTTCTTTGTAGAGAAAAATTTTGTGTTTTTCGTAACTAAACCCATCGTCTTTGAACTTTCTTTTGCTCTCCGTGATGGTCAAATAATAGTCGTTGGATCTTGTGGCTTTTATGTCAAAAAAATACGTTCTTTTTCCTGCCCTCACCCGCTTCGAAAAAATCTCATTCCTGTCCTTGTCTTCCACTACTCAAAGAATTTTGTCTAATTAGTTTTAGTTGGTATTTGTAAAAAAAGCTGTCTAATATAAACCAATTAAAATCACTATTGCAAACACCGTAAAAATAAAAACAGCAACCTATAAGTTAATTTTAAGTAGTTTGAAGGATGATTTTAGGAAACATAGGTTCCCTAAAGAAAAAGAGTTTGATATGCAATTTTCATTGGAAGACATTAAAGGGCTAGGCAACATTGAGTTATTGGCCAAACAAATGGTAGAGGGCTTTATTACAGGCCTACATAAATCGCCCTACCATGGTTTTTCAGTGGAGTTTGCCGAGCACCGCCTATACAATACAGGTGAAAGCACTCGACATATAGACTGGAAATTGTATGCCAAAACCGATCGCCTTTACACCAAACGTTACGAAGAAGAAACCAATCTCAGGTGTCAGCTAGTAATTGACCAATCTTCCTCCATGTACTATCCTGAGGAGAACTTTGGTAAAATGCGCTTTAGTGTAATGGCCGGTGCAGCCCTCACCTACCTCTTTCATAAGCAAAGAGATGCCGTTGGTTTGCATACCTTCAGTGATCAGCTGGAAATAGAAACCCCTGTAAAATCTTCAGCCTCTCATGTGCACAAACTTTTTCTTCAGTTCAACGAAATGCTGGAAAAGCCCAAAACACAAAAGAGAACTAATGTGGCTTCAATTTTGAACCAATTGGCTCAGAAGATTCACCGCAGGTCTCTGGTCATTATCTTCAGCGATATGTTCGACAATGAAGCCAATGAAGAAGAGCTGATGTCGGCATTGCAGCACCTGAAGCACAAGAAACATGAGGTCTTATTGTTCCATGTAACGGACCATCATACAGAGTTGGATTTCGATTTTGAAGACAGGCCTTATGAATTTATAGATTCAGAAACAGAAGAGAGGGTTCGACTCAATCCTGCTTCTATCAAAAAGGCCTTCCGCCAGCAAATGGACTCTTATTATCATGAGCTTTACCTCAAGTGCGCCAAATTGAAGGTTGATTTAATTGAAGCTGATATCAATGAAGGATTCGATCAGATCCTCAAGTCGTACTTGATTAAAAGGCAAAAGATGACGTAATTAAGATCAAATAAATATTCACAATGGACACAAAAAAATTACTCATCCTCATCCTATTCCTTCTTTCATCGACACTCTCAGCACAAATTGAAAAGACTCTTTCAAATGGTGTTGATGTTGAATTCGAATATGACAGGTCAGATTGGCTTGTCTCGGTTTCTGGAGGTGCATCTGGACCTTCGTTAATTCAAAAAATTGGCACCCTTGAAGAAGTCCTATCAGAGGTTTTCCCTGAAGTTCAAAAAGACATTGCCAAAAAGTTAAATAGGCGTAAATGTTGGCTAACACTCATAAACTATTCTGAAGATAAAAAAGAAGGCACTCAGAAGGAACTTTTGGATCTGATGGCTAACGAAGTTGGCTTTAAATGGCAACTTGAGACAAGGAGTGTAAATGTTTGGGTAATGGAAGTTGCAGATGAACAAAAGCTTTTATCTAAAAGAAGTAAAAAAAGCTCCCCAGTTGAAATGACCTCAATAAGCAACTCTAGAATTGAGCGCATTGGCACTCTGGAAAGCTTTGCCGATATCCTTGCTAAACAAAGACTGGATCAATTGCTCGTAACTAACTTTGAAGGATTTTCAGGCAATTTCAACATAAAAGCATCCGGTACAAATACTAAAGATATAGCCAAAGATCTCTTCGATCATTATGGCATTCTTTTGAAACAAGATGAACGAGACATCGAGTTTTTAGTGATCAAATAAAAAAGGCCTCATTCGAGGCCTTTATTTATCATTTAAAATTCTTCATTCAACATTATCAAACGTGAAGCCACTCTTTTTTGGCTTCTAGCTCTTCTGTCGTCTCTCTGTAATCAGGATCGTCTACACAGCAATCAACAGGACAAACAGCAGCACACTGAGGCTCTTCATGGAAACCAGTACACTCAGTACACTTTCCTGAAACGATGTAATAGAATTCATCTGAAACAGGTTCTTGAGGTTCATTACCGTCAATTACAGAACCGTCTTCCATTTCCACTTCCTTCAGGTCGGTCCCTCCGGCCCAGGTCCATTCCATTCCACCTTCGTAAATAGCTGTATTCGGACATTCAGGTTCGCATGCACCGCAGTTGATGCATTCGTCTGTAATCATAATTGCCATAGTACTCTTATTTTATTGGTATTCTTAGTGCAACAAATTTCTGTCGCCTAAGTTTCAGAATTTCTTCAGTATTTGCCGCAAAAGTAATGAGTAATTGTTCTTGGGCGTAATGAGATAACGTATTTTTGCAGCAAATGATAGAATTAGCATTAGAGGAAAGGGTAAAAGCATTTGTTCATCTGGGTAAATGGTTTGGTTCACAAAACGAAGCGGAGTTTGATGCCTTGTGCCAAATGGCCGCCAATCAGAACAATTGGTTTACTAAAGACAGCATCCGTAAATCATTTCAGGCCTGGGCTGATTCTTTGAGTGCCGAAAAAATAAATCACTGGGTTCAGCCTTATACATTCAAAAGTTCAGGAAAGAAAGTAGGATTGGTGCTTGCCGGCAACATTCCATTGGTAGGCCTGCACGATGTGCTTTCCGTAATCATCAGTGGTAACATAGCCTGCATAAAATACTCTTCTCAGGATACTATTTTGATGAAGACGGTTTTGAATGCTCTGGTCAACATTGAACCTAAAATCAAAAGTCAAATTCAGGAAGTTGAAAGGTTAAATGATGCCGATGCCGTAATTGCCACCGGATCTGACAACTCTGCCCGATATTTCAAGCATTATTTCGGCAATCATCCTCATGTTATTCGTCAGAACAGGGTTTCTGTGGGAATTATTAATGGAGAGGAAAACATAGAAGATTTCCAGGCATTGGGAGAAGACATATTCACTTACTTCAGCTTGGGTTGCCGGAATGTAGCCAAGGTTTTCATCCCTGAAGGTTTCGAGCTACCGAAGCTCATTGGTTCTATGGAT
>JABXIP010000514.1 GCA_013373005.1 Cytophagia bacterium
ATTGGTGTTTTTGTACTGCTATTAGCTTGCATCAACTTTATGAATTTGAGCACGGCCAGATCAGAAAAAAGAGCCAAAGAAGTAGGGATTAGAAAAACGCTTGGTTCATTAAGAAAACAACTAATCTCTCAATTTTATATTGAGTCATCTATCTATACCTTGGCCGCCTTTGCGCTTTCACTTTTACTCCTAAGAGCCTTACTCCCATGGTTTAACGAGACATCAGGAAAAGGAATTGCCGCTCCTTGGGGCATGGTTGAATTCTGGTTGCTCGGTATAGGATTCATGCTCTTCACAGCCCTTGTTGCTGGCTCTTACCCTGCAGCTTACCTGTCTAGCTTCAAACCATTAAAGGCGCTTAAAGGCGGGCTTAAGTTTGGCAAAAGTGCTTCGATCCCTCGCAAAGTACTTGTTGTCTTTCAATTCACCATTTCCATTGCTTTGATCATAGGTACCATAACCGTGAACAATCAGATTCAGACCGCTAAGGACAGACCTATCGGATATTCACCCAAAGGCATGATTACATTAGCTCCGGCATCTCCAAATTTTAGAGATCAGAGAGAATTGTTGAAAAATGAAATTCTTAAAACAGGGATGGCTGAAGCCGTTGGTTTCTCTGATTATTCGGTAACGAGCACCTTCGGTTGGAACCACGGTTTCTCTTGGGAAGGCATGGATCCCAACTACGATAAGTCATTCAACACCATCACCATTTCAAATGGCTATGCTGAAGCTGTAGATATGGAGTTCATTGCTGGAAGAGACTTCAACCCGAATCTTGAAACCGATAAAAACGCCATCATCATCAACGAATCTGCTTTAAATGAAATGAAGCTTGAAAAACCAATTGGAACAGTTGTTCGGTATAACCCAAGTTGGAAAGAAGGGAAAAACTATACCATTATTGGTGTGGTGAAAGACATGATCAAAGGCTCGCCTTTTCAGCAAACCGACCAATCCGTCATGTTTTTAGGTCAGGATCGGGAATATATGAGCTATATGTTTGTAAGGCTTAATCCTAATGTTAGTGCGAGCCAATCCCTTACAGCCATTGAGGAAATCTATAAAGAAATTCTACCAGAAGCACCTTTTGATTATCACTTTGCAGATGACGATTACAACCAAAAATTTCAAGCAGAACTTAGAATTGGCAGGCTGGCCGGCTTTTTCACACTACTAGCAATTCTTATTAGTTGTCTGGGTTTATTCGGCCTTTCCTCTTTCGTGGCGGAACAACGTACTAAGGAGATTGGCATTCGAAAAGTGCTAGGTGCCAGCGTTGTCAATCTATGGAGGTTACTTTCAAAAGACTTCGCCTTACTGGTTGTTATTTCTTGCTTTGTAGCCATTCCGGTCTCTTACAGTGTACTTCAAGGCTGGCTTGATGGCTACGAAATAAAGACTCAATTGTATTGGTGGGTGTTTGCCATAGCCGGACTAGGTGGCCTTGTTGTGACACTAGCCACTGTAAGCTTTCAGGCCTTTAAGGCGGCAATTGCTAATCCGGTCAAAAGCTTGAGATCCGAGTAACCCTCTGTTCTTCAGTCACTTTTAATCAATACTGGGTTTAAAAGAGAATCAGAAAGGATGATGAGAACAATGGCAAGACTTACTATCTTTAATGCTTACTTTTTGATGCATGAAGTCTCGCCCATTTTTGTCATTACTCTTTTTGGTTTTGTTTGCTTTCGGCTGTGATAAAAAAGACTCCAATCCGCTAGATCTCACCGGGAAAATAGTCATTCCGGCAAGCACACAGGATACAGTTCTGTTCTTCAATTCTGTTGATAACATTTCAATTCCGGTATTCATATCATTTCCCGTTAGTGCGAGCACCTCTATTCCGGCAACGGTTGTTATGCACGGTTCAGGAGGCAACTGGCAAGATGAAGACACAGACAATGATAATATCGCTGACCAGATAACAGAATGGGAATTATCTAGCCAAAACAAACAATGGAAGTCAAATTTTGATGGCGAAAGCATTCTATCTGCATTTCCGGGTAGTTACTACCGCAGAGGCACTGTAGAAAATGAAGGCGACTGGAAAAACCCTCCACTTCAATTCAAAATTAGCGCTTCATTTATTAGAAATTATGATGCGTACGGCACACTTGATCTGCTAAGAAGGCTGGTAAGAGATGATGGAACCCCAATTGTAATACCGGACAAGGTAGCCATTCTTGGCTTCTCACATGGCGCAACTGCTGTTCAAAGCACCCTATTCGACACCTCAGTTGTACCCAATAATTGGGAATGGTCGCAATCCTATAGCGGTCAACAATATACCGCAGAGATTCTTCCACCCGCATCATTGCCAGAAGATGGCGGTTTTGTGGCTGGAGTCATGTATTACCCGGGCTCATTTCACAATAGTTATTATGGCAATCCATGCAATGGCTCAAGCATTTTCCAGACCTATGCAGACTTTATTATCCACTTACCTTCGGAAGATTCCTTGAGTCCTAATTCAGAATGTATGCTCGAGACCGTCTCCAACAATGGAGGAGGAATTTCTACCGCATATCGATACCAAGGAGCTGATCATGGCTTTGATGGTAAGAGCTCAGGTGATGATGGACAAGCTAGTACATTAGCCAGAGAAAGAACCATGACATTCCTGAAAACGAAACTGCAGTAGTTCTTTTAGTCGTTGCGAGACTACTACTTCTCCAGCTTAAATGATTTGAAAAACTTCTCAGCCGCCTTTTCATCAAAATCATCCTTTGCAGCTAAAACCACCAATTGGTACTGATTCTGGTCGACTAAAACCACTCGATAATTGATCAAGACAGCACCATCATTGATGGTCATAACAGATTTAAGGCCAGGATTCTTAAGAATCTTCCATTCCTCCTGGGAAACCATCTCACCACCAACTGTTTCTAAAAAGGAATCAACTGAAACCTGAGCTAGATCACTATGTCCATAAATCTCGGTTTCATGAACGGTGTAGCCCAGAAAAAAAGTAACATTATCCTTATCGCAAGTAAACTTATGAGTTGTCTGCACTTCATCCTCTGAGCTTTCTTTTTGGTAGGTACAAGGAAACTCAATGGAGAAATTACCTTCGTCAGACTGGAGCTTCTGAGCAAAAGACTGAGAACTCCATAAAACGGAAATGATGATTAAAAAGACGGTAGTTAGCTTTTTCATGATTATTTAAGATTGAACCTTTCAATGTTACGGAAAAATTCAGCTACCTCGAATTAGTCTTTCTAAATAAAATCTCAATTAATACTGACCTATCCATTCTGTAGAATAGGTCTGTATCTGAAACAATGAACCTACTTTTTCAAAGTGTAAGGCAGAAAAACAAGAGGCAAAACCAAAGCTTGGGCAATGGAAATAAGCACTCCAATCTGATCAGTAGTTTGCTGTGGCTCACCCATTTGAAGAAGAATGAGTTGAACAGGCAATGGAGCGAATATGGCAATAGCCATTAGCCTATTCCTCTTATTCCAACTTATTTGAGGCTTTGCATTGGTCGACTCCGTCTTCCAGGATAAGACCATCAGAACTATACTTACCAGTGTGAGAACAAGAATAAGATAAGTCAGATCGAAATGAACATTCAAGGCATCACCATGAAACATCATCTCGCCTTGTAAGCCTTCATATAGTAGGCTGCCAAAAACATGCACCATCCAAAGGATGAGCAAACCAAAAAGCAGCTTTCGGTTCTTCATCCAGTACATACCGTAGAAAATGCATGAAAAGAGTACAACTTCCAATATCAGGAAGATGTAGTTGACATTGATTCCATCTCCACTCAGATGATAGCCAAAGTAGTCTTGACCCCAATGGTATGTTACACCATCGAAGAGCGATCTTAGAAAAGGCAGCCATACCGAAAGGAAAGTAAATGAGATAATAAAAAGTAAAATAGTGTGTGTTGTTGAACGTGGTTTTTGAGCTTCCATAATTGTTTGTTTTTGAAAGGGACGCTCACATTTTCTTGCTTGATAACCTCATTTCAAGCATTTGGGATAAACAACCACATTTAGGGATGAATGACCAGATGACCTAATACCTTCCTGATTTCTGAAACATATTTTCGGGATACAGGAATATAATTCCTCATATGGTTGAGCTTTAACTCCAGGCCATGATTATTTCCCGAAACATGAATAACCTGATGAAGATTGACCAAATAAGACCTATGGCACTGGACGATCCAATCGCTCTGAACTTCGTCCATTATGCCCTTTAAAGAATTGCGAATTAATACCTTTTCAACCGCAGCGTTATTCCAAAAATGAATGGCTACATAATTGTCTTCAGACACCAGATAAAGAAGCTGATCTAAATCTAGCACCAACTGCTCTTTCTGATTTTCAGAATTGAATCGGATCTTTTCGGTTGAAGCAGCTCTTTCATTCAGGCTAAGCTCATAGGCAGACTTTGCCCCTTTATATTCAAAATACAATACCAGTACTCCAACAGAAAAAGCTCCAATAAACGATAAATCAGGAATAAAGCCCAAATAGCTTTTAAAGCTCCAGTCGTGCCAACCTCCCAGCCAGTTGTAGTAGAGAAAAATAGTGCTGGAAAGAAAGAGCATTGCTGTCACA
>JABXIP010000247.1 GCA_013373005.1 Cytophagia bacterium
CGGTTCTGGGTCTATTGTTTATACCAATCGTCTGGTAGACAGGTTAAAGGAAGGAGAAGAGGAGAAAATAGAGCTTTGGGCAAAGGCCGTGGAGTTTTCTGGTTCCGCATTGGCCGATGAATCATCTCTGACTTTTATCACTAATAATATCATTACTCCGGCCAATACACTACCCGTAATTTTGGTCGATTCGGCTACTCAACAAATACTGCTTTCAAGAAACGTAGTAGATTCTCTGTCAACTCTCGATGAGAGAGAAGAACAACTTCTTCAGACCCTTCAAAAAATGAAGAAGGAAAATGAGCCTTTTCCCATCACGGTTCGCAATGCATCAGACGGATCAATCAGTGACATTCAGTATGTATATTTTAGGAATTCATACATTCTAAGGCAGCTAAGATCCTACCCCTATATTCAGCTAACCGTTATAGCCGTTTTTGCCATTATTGCTTATCTGGCCTTTTCTTATTCTCGAACCTCAGAGCAAAACAGGGTTTGGGTAGGAATGGCCAAGGAAACAGCCCATCAGTTAGGTACTCCACTTTCTTCATTGATGGCTTGGTTGGAATACATCAGAAGTATGCCTGAGATGCAAGGAAGATCTGAACTTATTGAAGAGTTAGATAAAGATGTGGAGCGTTTGGAGCGAATCACTTCTCGCTTTTCCAATATTGGTTCTGTACCGGTACTAAAAGACGAGCCGGTTTATGTGGTGGTGAAGAATTGTTTAGATTATCTCCGTCCGAGACTTTCTTCAAAAGTGGTAATGGAAGTAGAGTCTTCTTTTGAGGAGCTCAATGCCAAAATGAATAAACCGCTTTTTGAATGGGTGATTGAGAATATTGTCAAGAATGGAGTAGATGCCATGAGTGGCATAGGGAGTATTAAGGTAACCATTGGTCAGGAGTCTGCCAATGAAGTGTTCGTAGATATTTCTGATGATGGAAAGGGTATTCCAAAGAGCAAGGTGAAAAATGTATTCAGACCCGGATTTACTACTAAAAAGAGGGGGTGGGGCTTGGGTCTTGCCTTAGCCAAACGAATTATTGAAAACTATCATCAAGGGAGAATATTTGTTAAGTCTTCGCAGGTAGATGTAGGTACAACATTTCGGATCATTCTAAGACCTTAAATGTCAGGCAAATATTGAGGTCTATTTTATCCACAACCTTTTGGTTTAATACATTATCCGCTTACCTTTGCACCCAGAAAAAATAACCCCGTTTTTCCTTTCTATTAAAGAATAACAGATGGCGAATATTGGAAAGATCACGCAGGTAATTGGTCCAGTTGTGGACGTAAGCTTCGATGCTGAAGGAGCTAAGTTGCCGAACATCTTAGATGCACTACAAGTAACAAAAGAAAATGGCCAGGTGGTTGTGCTGGAATGTCAGCAACACCTTGGAGAAGACAGAGTAAGAACCATTGCGATGGATTCATCGGAAGGTTTGAGAAGAGGAATGGATGTTGTTGATACCGGTTCGGCAATTGAAATGCCAATCGGAGATGATATTAAAGGAAGATTGTTCAACGTAATTGGTGAGGCTATCGATGGTATCGACCAACCAAAAGGTGAGAAGAAACTTCCTATCCACAGATCTGCACCTAAGTTTGAAGATCTATCAACATCTACCGAAGTGCTTTTCACTGGTATCAAGGTTATCGACCTAATCGAGCCTTATGCAAAAGGTGGTAAAATTGGATTGTTCGGTGGTGCCGGTGTAGGTAAAACCGTATTGATCCAGGAGCTTATCAACAACATTGCAAAAGCTTATTCAGGTCTTTCTGTATTTGCTGGTGTTGGTGAAAGAACCAGAGAAGGTAATGACTTGCTTCGTGAGATGATCGAATCAGGCATTGTAAACTATGGTGATGACTTCCTTCATTCAATGGAAGAAGGTGGTTGGGACCTTTCTAAAGTAGACAAAGAGAAACTTACTGAGTCTAAAGCAACCTTCGTATTCGGCCAAATGAATGAGCCTCCGGGTGCGAGAGCAAGAGTGGCCCTTTCAGGTCTTACTATTGCTGAGTACTTCCGTGATGGTGATGGCGATGGTCAAGGAAAAGACATCCTATTCTTTATCGATAATATCTTCCGTTTTACTCAGGCAGGTTCTGAGGTATCGGCCCTTCTTGGTCGTATGCCTTCTGCTGTAGGTTACCAACCTACACTTGCTACTGAAATGGGAGCCATGCAGGAAAGAATTACTTCAACTAAGAATGGTTCAATTACTTCCGTACAGGCTGTTTATGTACCTGCGGATGACTTGACTGACCCAGCTCCTGCCACTACTTTCGCTCACTTGGATGCGCAGACTGTATTGTCTAGAAAGATTGCTGAGCTAGGTATTTACCCTGCGGTAGATCCTCTAGATTCTTCTTCTAGAATTTTGACTGCTGAGATCTTGGGCGATGAGCACTACGACTGTGCACAAAGAGTGAAAGAAACTCTACAGAGATATAAAGAACTTCAGGATATCATTGCTATCCTTGGTATGGACGAATTGTCTGACGAAGATAAATTGGTTGTATCAAGAGCAAGACGTGTACAAAGATTCCTTTCTCAACCGTTCCACGTTGCTGAGCAATTTACTGGTTTGAAAGGTGTACTTGTAGACATTAAAGACACTATCAAAGGTTTCAACGAAATCCTTGATGGTAAGCATGATGATCTTCCTGAAGCTGCATTCAACTTGGTAGGTACTATCGAGGAAGCAAGAGCTAAAGGTGAGAAGTTATTGGCTGAGGCCGCTAAATAATAGACTATGCTATTAGAAGTTGTTACACCAGACAAAAAGGTTTTTGAAGGCGAAGCTTCTGCGGTAACCTTCCCTGGTAGTGATGGTGAGTTCCAGGTACTCACAGGTCACGCCCCAATGATCTCTTCTTTAGGAAGAGGCAAAATGACTATCAAAGCATCTGGTAAAGATGAAGTAGTAGTAATTGATGGAGGTGTGGTTGAAGTGCTCAACAACAAAGTGGTAGTACTTGCAGAGTCTGTAATAGAAGAATAAGAATTCTTAAGAATATAAATCAAAACCCTGATCGATTCGGTCAGGGTTTTTTGTTTTTATTGAGGCTTATAAAATTTTGACTGAGTGCTTTTCAACCTTCAACTGTATGAAAGTCCACTCACCTTTTAATAGGTGTTTGATTCGTATGATGAAGGCATTATCGGAGCCTACAACAAAGATGATTTCCGGAGCAAAAAACTCTTTAATTTCGAAAAGGCTTTGAGTGGGGTACTCATCTGACTCTGAAATTGCAATCAAATAATTAGAAGTTATTCCATGTGTGCCTTCTAGGTCTGCGGAGCCTGCAGGATTCTTTTTCTCGAAAATTTTGGCGCTAAAATCTGAAGAGTAAATGTGTCTATCTCCTGAAAGCCCATTCATTAATTCAATCAGTTTTTTATCCTGAATTTCTACTACTTGAGGAGGTTCATTTTGAGCTTGAATTCTAAAGGATAGACAAAGAAGTACTATGGTGAGTGTGTGAAATCGCATAGTATTAAAGGTAACGAATTATCCTTTTTAGTAAACTAAGGTTTGACCCTGATTCTTTATATTCACTCGATGAATAAAGCCTTAATTGTAACTCTCTTGTCTCTTGTAATTTTCTTCTCATGTTCTACAAAGAAGCCTCAAGTTACAGCCCCTGAAAGGGATACTTCTAATCAAGTTGAATGGTCAGAATTGGCAGACATTAAGTTAGATGAGGTTAATAGTGATCTAAAGGAGGGTAATCTAACCGTTGATATAGGTATTTATTTTCCATCCAATCTTGATCCAGACTTTGACAAGGTAAGCCTGGAATCTGTGATGGAAAGCTTCCTTGCTGCAAAAGAAATCTATAAGCCCACCGGAGTTCAGTTGAATCTCCTATTCGTCAAAACAGGAGAGATTGACCCTTCTTATCTGGCGATTCAGGCAAATGAAATCCCGGGTGTTCCGGCCACAGAATATGCCAATACCTATGTGAACATGAGAAGGAACCCTTCGCAACTGACCGATCAGGCCAGAGCCGCTTTTGAGAGTATTATTGAACCGGCTCAAGACAATTCCAGAACAGTATATCTTGTGGTGTTACAAGATGTATTCTTCCCCTTTCTTGAAGTTTCTGAAGGAAGAAACTGGACGGTTAAGTCTGTAAGAACGGGTGGACTATCATTCCCAACTTATTCCTATGTGGATCAGATTCCGGCACCATACCGTGGTGTAATTACTCTTAGCAATTTGTCTAGAGGAGACCGTTCAAGAAGAACCGTTGCTCATGAATTGGGGCACAAACTGATGAACGTGAGCCATGAGTATAGGGAAACCCATCCTGGTCATGAGGTGTATGCCGATGGTGGGCTGATGCTTTATGGAGATGGTGAGGATATTCCTTCCGGACCTGAAGGGCGTTGGCATTTAGAGAGGCTTATGATTTCTCCATTCCTCTATAGAATGGAAGACGGTAAGAAAGTCTTCAATCCGGATTATCAGGAAGGCGGTCATTATTATGACCCCATCTACAAAGAAAAGGTGGTGCACTTTAAAGGCACACCACCTATAGATCCTAATTGGTAACCCCACTGTCCTGCGGACATCGCCCCTAGCTAAGGGGAGAGCTTAGTATTATAGATACACGCAACAAATTCACTCTTTGAAGGAAGATTTACTGGCAGCCAATTAATGCGGTATTACTTCAATCCAAGAGGGGTTTTCAACGATTTGGCTATGCGAGGGTCTCTTTGACTATCTAACTCCCCTCCTGATTTAGGAGGGGTTGGGGGTGCTCAGTCGATAGCAAACTTCACCTGAATAGTGGCATCTACTCTGAGTTTATCGAACTCAAATTCAGGAGCAGCTTGTGCGTCTAGGCTAGAGGTACCTCTAACTTTCATTTCCATTGCCTGTGGTCTGTACACACGTGGGTTGTCAAACTCCTGAATGTGCAGAGCTTTACCCACTTGCTGATCTAAAGCACCCACCAGAAGGTTAGCTTTCTCTTTGGCATTCCTGATGGCCATCAACTTTACCTCCATTTTCAGTTCTTCCTCTTTGGAATATGAAACTCTGTCCAGGCTAACATTAGAAATACCAATATCAGCCATGCCTGTGATAACATCTCCTGCTAAGGCAGCAGAGTCAACCTTAACTGTGTATTCTTTTGAAGCAAAAATATCCGTTCGTTTTAGCAGGTAAAACTGAAAGTTACTGGCTAGATCATTTAGTGTTACTTGCTCCTTCAGATCAATTCCTAACTCTTCCAGTTTAGCTAACATTCTTTGTTCAACATCTGCTAAGGATTCCTTTCCTTTACTGTCCTTTTCATTGATCTGAATGTTGAGGTATATCTCATCAGGTACCACCTCTTTGTAGGCAACTCCCGTTACCTCAATGTAATTCTGATCTATAAAATTTTTGGAATCCTGCGCCTGAACAAGGGCTGCTACCAATAGAAAGGCGAGTATTAATATCTGCTTTTTCATAAGTGTCAATGTTTCCATTGGCACTTGCAATTTCTTTGCCAGAAGAGACTATTGGATGTTAGTTATGTCAATATTCACATTACCGTAAAGCAAATGATCCTGGGCAATCATAGCTCCAGACTCTAAGGTTTTGTAATTCTCCCAAGTGAATTCCATTCCTCCTAATGGCAGAATAGATACCCACATTTTAACAGATGTCGGACGATTATTTTCATCCAAAATCCAGACATAGGAGTCACCCGGAGTGGAGCCACCAGAGGTGTAGGTTACTTTGAGTCCTTGTCTACCATCTTTGAGCGTAACGATGCTTCTTTCTGTTCCCGGGTCGAAGGCTTTAAAAGGAGCGCAAAGCCAAAAGCTGTCATTGTTGAAGTAGTCCCATGATGTATTGATAAGCTGCTCTATTTCCTGAGAGGAATAGTTTTCTCCATTCTGAACAATGCCTGATTTATCTTCAGGGTTTAGAATTACCTCATGATCGTCCCATTTCACAGTAACAATATGCTCCATACGGTTCCATTTGTATGAGTGAATTCCTTTAAAAGTCCAACTCACTTCAGGTGTGCTTTCCCAAGCCTCATAATTCAGCGACTCCATCATTTTCATAGCTAATTCATCGGCTTCAGCACTTGGAGTGCCCTCCGGCAAGCTTTCATTTTTCACCAGGTAGAAAACAAAGAGCAGGAGAATAAACCCAAGGAATATGAGGCTGGCAATGCGTAGGAATTTTTTCATAATTGGAACCCAGTTGTTTAGAAAGATGGAAATCTCAAATGACTATTGACCAATGGTCGATCAGTATCCACTAATTTACTATTTATCCAATTCCCCAATCACCCACAATACTCCATTACCGCCTCTTTAATTTTGGTAAAGGTTTCAATCAGCAGTTCTTCATCTTCTTCTAGTAAAGTCACTCTAAATCCGAGTAAGTCTGAGCAGAAGGAAGAAATTGGAACCACACAAACGCCTTTGGCGGCCAGTAAGTAATACACAAATCGTTTATCAGCTTTCATGTTCCTTTCCTTCAGCCAACCTTCAAGCAATTCAGCTGATTTAGGGTTTTCTACCTTCAGGCTTTGGCTCATATTGAGTGTGCCCGGTTTGAAAATAATGGTGTTATAAAAGGCACCGTAAGTTGGGTTGAAATAGAGGTAAGGGATGTCTTGAAGAATAGCAGTAATCTGTTCACTTCGTCTTCCAATCTTCACCTTAATCTCTTCATTGTATTCTTTGAACCTTGGATCGCCATAGACTTTTGGTAAGGCCATTTGGGGCAAAGTGGTGGAACAGACTTCAAGCATTTTGGCACTTACCAAAGTCTGGTATAGCCGGTGGAAATGGGCGTCAGATCCTCGATTGTAGAACTCCATCCAGCCGCAACGCGACCCCGGCCAGGGCATATCTTTCGACATACCTTTCATGGCAATTCCAGGGACATCGCCAATTACTTCGGAAAGTGGATAATGTCTGGCACCATTGTAAGTGATCGACCCATAGATTTCATCACTGAGAATAAACAGATCGAATTTTCTGGCAATAGAAACAATCTGTCTGAGCATGTCTCTGGTATACACCATGCCCGTTGGGTTGTCTGGGTTGATGATCAGAATTCCGACAATGCTTGGGTTGTATTGCACCTGATTGTACAAGTCTTCAATGTCTGGTGCCCAGGCATTGGCAGGATCAAGTTGATAAGTTAAGGGCTCGGAGTTCGCATGAGCTGCTTCTCCACTGCTATGGGTAGAGTAAGCAGGTGAGGGCCCGATGATTCTTGCGGTTGGCTCAATGAACTGATAGAAAGTGGCGATGCCATCGCCAAGACCGTTAAAGAAGAGTACGTCCTGAGCTGTGATTTTTGCTCCCTCTAGTTTGTTGGTTTCACCGGCAATGAACTGGCGGGTACTTAGTTGACCCATACTATGGGCATAGCCATAGCTTTTATCGTCTTGGACGGTCTCGGAAATGATGTCTTTAATCCACTGAGGAATATGCCAGTGCTTCTGAATGGGATCTCCAATATTCTCCCAATAGATGGTTTGTCCCGCTTCTGCTGCCAGCTGATCTGCCTTAATTACGATCTCACGAATTTCATAACTGAGCTCTGAAGCTCCGGGGCTTACCAAGGCTTGACGCATAGTGGGATTCTGGTTTCACTATGAAGTACGTAAAAAGAAGTAGACAGAGCCAGTAGAGTGGTTCTTAGTCAAAGCAATCGATTGACCCGACCCCTCTGTCCTTCGGACATCTCCCCTAGTTTAGGGGAGAACTAAAGTTTGTAGATTGTCTTTCTATTGAACTTGACTCTAGAAAAGCGAGCATTAAATTCAAGTGGAAAAGCTACATCCATTGCAGAATCTAACTCTCCCCCTAATTTAGGGGGAGTTGGAGGGGGTATGGGTTAGGAGAACATATTATTAATGTTCTTTTCCTTCACTTTCACCTCATCCAAAGTCAGAAACTGCTCCCAGAATTGATCTGTTGGCAAACCTGCCACAATGATAAGTGGCTCTTTCTTCACAGGATGTTCAAAGTACAACCTACGGGCATGCAGGTTGATACTTTTATCCAGATTTGGTTTAGGGAAGCCGTATTTGAGGTCGCCACGGATAGGGCAACCAAATTCAGACATATGGACCCTCAGTTGATGTGGTCTTCCTGTCAAAGGCTCTAGCTCAACCAAATAATGGTTGTTCAGCTTACCTAATACTTTAAAGTTAGTTTCAGCTTTTTGAGCACCATCAATGGGCTCAGCATAGGCTGTAACCGTGTTTTTGGCACCATCTTTCTTCAGCCAGCTTACCAGCTTGCCCTTTTGCTGAGCAGGTCTCTTCTTCACCACGGCCCAGTACGTTTTTTGCACCTTCCTGGAAGCAAAGATTTTATTCATGCGCTCCAACGCCTTGGAGGTCCTGGCGAAAACCAAAACACCGCTCACAGGTCTGTCTAATCTATGAACCGGATGAAGGAAAACCGCTCCCGGTTTATCGTACTTTTCAGCGATATAATCCTTGCAGTAATCAAGCAAGGTTTTGTCACCAGTATGGTCGCCCTGAACGAGGTAACCGGCCGGCTTATTGACAATCAGCAGGTGATTGTCTTCATATAAAGGTTGAACGATTTTGTTCATTAGAATTCGCTTGTAAAGTGGAACTCAATATCGGGAAAATTATCCTGAACCATTTGGAGCCAGGCTTTTGATTCTGCCATGAAAACCAATTTGTCGTCCTTGTCTCTGGCAATATGTCTTTGCTTAGAGCCAAGGAACTCATTCAGTTTTTTAGGGTCTTTGGAAGAAATCCAGCAGGCCTTATAGAGTTGCATTGGAGCAAATTCTACCGATGCTCCGTATTCATGTTTCAATCGGTACTGAATTACTTCAAACTGAAGCTGACCAACCACACCTACTGCTTTTCTAGAACCAAGCTCAAAACTGAAGAGTTGAGCCACACCTTCATCCATTAGCTGAGCCAAACCTTTGTCCAGCTGCTTGGTTTTCATAGCGTCTTTGTTGATTACCTCTCGGAAAATCTCAGGAGAGAAGGCCGGAATACCACCATAAACGCCTTTCATGCCCTCTGTCAGCGTGTCACCGATTTTGAAGTTACCGGTGTCATAAAGACCGATAATATCTCCTGGATAAGCCTCATCAATGGTTTCCTTGTCCTGAGCCATAAAGGCAGTGGCTTGGGAAATCCTGAACTTCTTATCCTGACGGGTGTGATAGTAGTTAGAACCTCTTTCAAATTTACCTGAGCAGATTCTCAAGAAAGCGATTCGGTTTCTATGCTTAGGGTCCATGTTCGCGTGAATCTTGAACACGAAGCCTGAAAATTCCTTGTGAGTTGGAGAGATCATTTCCTCATCCAGCTTTCTTGGCTTAGGATTAGGAGAAATTTTAAGGAAGGTATCGAGCAATTCCTTCACCCCAAAGTTGTTTACTGCCGAACCGAAGAATACCGGAGCCACTTTTCCTGATAGATAATCTTCTACTGGGAGGTCACCATAAAGGTCTTGCAGCATTTCTACATCTTCGCGAAGCTGATTGGCATAACGCTCACCAATGAGTTTGTCTAGCTCTGGTGAATTTACATCTGAAAACTTAGTAGCTTCTTCGTGCAATTGCTGACCACCCTTGAAGAGTCTCAAGCTTTTATCGTAAAGGCTATAAACTCCCTGAAAGGTTTTTCCCATGCCAATAGGCCAGCTCAGCGGATGCACCTGAATGTTCAGTTTGCCTTCAATTTCATCGAGTAGATCGTATGGATCTTTTCCTTCACGGTCCAGCTTATTGATGAATGAGATTACCGGAGTGCTCCTCATTCGGCAGACCTCCATCAGTTTCTCTGTCTGAATCTCAACACCTTTCACACAGTCAACCACCATAATAACGGAGTCAACCGCTGTCAGTGTACGATAAGTGTCTTCTGCAAAATCCTGGTGACCGGGAGTATCGAGTAGGTTAATTTTGCTGCCTTCGTATTCAAAAGCCATAACTGAGGTAGCCACAGAGATACCTCTCTGCTTCTCAATTTCCATCCAGTCAGAACGGGCATGCATGTCGATTTTATTCGATTTCACTGCTCCAGCCTTCTGAATAGCTCCCCCAAAAAGCAAAAGCTTCTCTGTTAGCGTGGTTTTACCAGCATCGGGGTGACTAATGATTCCGAAGGTTCTGCGTTTCTCTATCTCCTGCGCTATACTCATCTCGTTGAAATTGAGGTGCAAAAGTACTTAAAATGTACTGAGTGGCATAGAGTTGGATTTAATTGTAGGTATTAAGTGCTTATAATCTTTTTTCAGATTGATCAGACCTTAAGAGATTGCTTGAATAAGGGGACAGTTTGGGAAAAATTAGTTTAGGGGGTTATTGTGAGTAACTCAAAGGTAGTTTCATTCGGCTCTATATCTTCTTCAGGTACTTTTTCCATTAAAAAAGTGCTATCATTTAACATGAGCATATTTTTCCAATTAGGATATTGTGAAATATCCGATTCAAATATCTTCTTCTTACCCTCGAAAACGCTCAGGTAAATGCTCTGATATTTCTTAGACAAAGAGTAAATGTTTTTTGAGGTGTTCGGTATGTTTTTTTCTGGAAAAGATGTTTTATGAACAATTGCCAATCGGTTTTCTGAGGTAAAAATTCTTAAAATCCTACCATTGCTTTCGACATATATCATTTCCTTTTCCGTCATACCAAACATAGGGTTGATATTCTTGTTTTGCTCAGAAAAGGGTACGCCATTTGGCTTATTTAGCCCTACTAATTGTACATCTTCCATAAACACTTCCCAGTTATTTGAACCTAGGGACATTTGGTAAATGGTCTTGCCATAAGGGGTAGCCATATAAAATACTTGCTGTTTATTAGAAGCTGCAATAATTGGTGTGAAGTATGGGTAGAATGTGTTTTGATCATCATATATATTATCAAGTGTCAGTTTTTGTGTGATGAGCTCCACTCTACGTTCTTCAATCGACAGTTTATAAGTAATATCTTCCGCTTCTAAAAAGCCGGGCTTGTACTCCATTAACGGCACCCGGTAACTCCCTGTCTTTAGGATTTCATTAGTTTTCTGATTACTTACAGTGGCAATTTTATTATCCAAGTAGCCAACGGGGCTTATGTAAAATGTACTGGCAGTTTTATGAGAAAATTGAAATCTAAGTCATAAACCCAAATTCCTTTTTGACTACTTACGGCTATCTGATCCTTATTGAGGAATAAGGCGGATTCAAAAGCATTTCCAACTTCCTCAGGGCCATTACCGATCACATTCTTTTTATTAAGAATGGAGCCGGACTCGTCAATTACCATCAAAGATTTAGTGTATTTATTGTATCCAAGAAATCTGTTAGGCTCGGTTACATGGTGTAGTATTTGAACACCTGAAGTATTGACTTTCAAAGCTGAGTTTAACTCAAGGCTAGTTGTAATATTTTGATGCTCCCCTTTTTTGTTTGATCCTTTATCACCTTGGCAAGAAGCCAAGCTCAATACAAGGCACAAAAAGGAAAGGCTAAGAGTTGGCCTTTGTTTGAATCTCAGGAACGTGCGTATCAAAGGCAAAAGAGAAACTGTAGGGATGGCTTTACTGGCATCAGGGATACTATTGATTACGAAAGATTTATGTTTCTCCATCATCTGTGTTATGCTTAACTCCTTGAAATTGAGGTGCAAAAGTACTTAAAATCTGCAGCTTGACATAAGAAAGTGAGAAATGTCAGAACTGCCGTCAGATTAAGTCTTGAGAGTAAAATGTGTCACTTCGCTAGGCAACGGCTTGTCCCATTTCTGTCAATGTGTCACCATCTGTCACAAAAATCCGATTGGCATAACCATTGTGTGAAGGGAGTGAGAATTGAACTAGAAAAATATTTATAGATAGATCATGGGAAAAATTATTGGAATAGACTTAGGTACTACCAATTCATGTGTCGCAGTGATGGAAGGTAACGAGCCTGTTGTGATCCCAAACAGTGAAGGCCGAAGAACCACTCCGTCAATCGTGGCATTTTTGGATAATGGTAATGGAGAGAGAAAAGTAGGAGATCCTGCCAAGCGTCAGGCTATCACAAACCCTACAAACACCATTAGCTCTGTGAAGAGGTTTATGGGTAAGAAATACACAAATGTTTCTAACGAGCTAAGAGGTATTTCATACACAGTAGAAAAAGGAAACAATGACACCGTAAGAGTAAAAATCGGTGACAGAAATTATACGCCTCAGGAGCTTTCAGCAATGATCCTTCAGAAAATGAAGTCTACTGCTGAAGATTACTTGGGAACTGAAGTGACTGAAGCGGTTATTACCGTTCCGGCTTACTTTAACGATGCTGAGCGTCAGGCTACCAAAGAGGCTGGTCAGATTGCAGGTCTCGAAGTGAAAAGAATTATCAACGAGCCAACTGCTGCGTCTTTGGCTTACGGTCTCGATAAGAAAGATAAAGATCAGAAAATCGCTGTTTACGATTTAGGTGGAGGTACTTTCGATATCTCAATCCTTGAATTAGGTGATGGTGTGTTCGAAGTAAAATCTACCAATGGTGATGTTCACCTGGGTGGTGATGACTTCGACCAGGTAATTATCGACTGGTTGGCCGATGAATTCCAAAAGGATGAAGGATTGGATCTTAGAAAAGACCCAATGGCACTTCAAAGATTGAAGGAAGCTGCTGAGAAAGCTAAAATTGAGCTTTCATCTTCTAACTCAACTGAGATCAACTTGCCATATATCATGCCTGTAGACGGTGTGCCGAAACACTTGGTAAGGTCTCTTTCAAGAGCAAAATTCGAATCGCTTGCCGATAATTTGGTGAAGAGATCAATGGCTCCTGTGAAGAAAGCTTTGGAAGATGCTGGTTACAGCACTTCAGATATCGATGAAGTAATCTTGGTAGGTGGTTCAACCCGTATCCCTAAGATTCAGGAAGAAGTTGAGAAGTTCTTCGGTAAGAAGCCTTCAAAAGGTGTAAACCCTGATGAGGTTGTGGCTATCGGTGCTGCCATTCAAGGTGGTGTGTTAACAGGTGAAGTGAAAGATGTATTGCTTCTTGATGTTACTCCGCTTTCATTGGGTATCGAGACTATGGGTGGTGTGTTCACCAAGCTAATTGAGTCTAACACTACTATTCCGGCTAAGAAGTCTGAGGTGTTCTCAACAGCGGCTGACAACCAGCCTTCAGTAGAGATTCACGTATTGCAAGGTGAGCGTCCAATGGCGAAGGATAACAGAACCATCGGCCGATTCCACTTGAGCGATATTCCACCAGCACCAAGAGGAGTTCCTCAAATTGAGGTAACCTTCGATATCGATGCTAATGGTATCATGAACGTGTCTGCGAAGGATAAAGGAACCGGAAAAGAGCAGAAAATTAAGATCGAAGCTTCTTCAGGATTGACAGATGAGGAAATCCAAAAGATGAAGCAGGAAGCTGAGGCTAATGCCGATGCGGATAAAAAAGAGAAGGAGAAAGTTGAAAAACTGAACACTGCCGACTCTTTGATCTTCCAAACTGAGAAACAACTGAAAGAGTATGGCGACAAGCTTTCTGATGGTAACAAACAACCAATTGAAGAAGCTCTAGCTCACTTGAAAGAAGTGCATCAGAAAGGTGACTTGGATGCTATCGACCCTGCGGTTGAAGCGCTCAATAAAGCTTGGGAAGGTGCTGCTCAGGAAATGTATGCTGCCTCTCAAGGCGATGCTGCCGGAGCGCAACCTGGTGCTGAGCCACAAGATAATGCTGGAGCCGAAGGTGGTTCTGGAGATGTATCAGATGTAGAGTACGAAGAGGTGAAATAACCTCAGTACTCGATAAATTATAAATGAACCCTGACAAGCGTGAGCTTCGTCAGGGTTTTTTTTGACCCCTCTGGCGAGCCTACTATTAGAATGGTATGTATCTAGGGAATTCTGTCCAAGGCTGTATGCACTAATATTCCTCCTTTGAAAAGGAGGTGGCCGAAGGCCGGAGGATTTTAGACGCGGGCAATCCGCCTATTGTTGAGCACCCTGCATGGATCAGACAGATTGCTTCGTCTCAATCTGTTGCTCCGCAAAGCTTGCTCCACGCAATGACGGAAATCGGAGCAAAACAAAAATAAATCAAATCACTAGACCTTTTGGTCTATTTTTATACATTTGTAAAATGAATACTCGTGAACGCTTGATTAATGTGACCTCTGACCTTATCAGAAAGAAAGGGTACTTCGGTACGGGCATTAATGAAGTGCTCAAGCAGGTAGGCGTTCCGAAGGGAAGCCTCTACCACCACTTTCCCAAAGGTAAGGATGAGCTCATTCGTGAGGCAGTGTATTGGGGAGGAGAAAGCCAGATGCAAAAGTATGGCAATGCCCTCAAAGGTAAACCAGCTGAAGAAGGTCTGTCTGATATGATAGATGTAATGGTGAATGAGCTAATAAACTCAAATTTTGAGGATGGATGCCCTATTGCAGCTGTGGCCATGGCCTCAGGAACCATTGATGAAGAGATTAGGGAGGCGTGTGCGAAAGTATTTGTGGGCTGGCAGAACAACCTGGCAGGTTACCTGGAAAGAAGGGGTATTGATAATGCTCAGGTGAAGGCCGAAGAGCTCTATTCCATGTTTGAAGGAGCTTATGTGCTGAGCAAGGCCCACAGGGATGTGAAATACCTTCTGCTCCAGAAAAAATTTATTGGAACCATATTGAATTCATAAAAAAATTTGACTCAAAATAGACCGACTGGTCTGTAAACAACCAACAACAATGAAGTATAATAAGCAACCAATCTCAAAAGCCATTATCAGGTTTCAGGATTGTGATCCTTTTGGTCACCTTAACAATTCAAAGTATCTGGACTATATGATCAATGCTCGCGAAGATCATCTGATACATGAATATGACTTGAACATTTTCAAAATGGCCAGACATGAAGGTAAATCATGGGTAGTAGGGCATTCAGAGATTGTCTACATGAAGCCTGCCTTGGTAATGGAGGAGGTAAAGATTCAAAGCCGGCTGATTGAGTTTGCGGACCGTTATGTAAAGGCTGAAATGGTGATGCTCGATAAAGAAGAGGAACAGGTGAAAGCTGTGCTCTGGTCAAAGTTTGTTCACTACGATCTTAAAACGTTGAGAAGTCGGCCTCATGAGGAGGAATTGATGTCTATTCTCAACGAGATTCATACGCCTATCGAAGAAGCAAGTCTGGAGCAAAGGGCAAGAAAATTGGCAGAAACTCAAGTGTTGGCCGCCAAAGTTTAATCTGAAATTATTTTACTCATTCTCATACTGAGATAGAGTTTGGCTAAAAGACCATCATACGGATGGTCTTTTTAATTAGACATTTCTATTCATTCCGTCATTGCGAGGGAGGAACGACCGAAGCAATCTCCTTTCACAAGACTGATCCTTTAGCCGATTGATAATTCTGACCTTACTTTTCTTTTGATTCTCCAAAAGAAAAGTAA
>JABXIP010000331.1 GCA_013373005.1 Cytophagia bacterium
CCTTCAAACTTCTGATAAATAGTAACCACACCCACATAACGACCATCAGGTTGTCTTTCGAGGTCGGAGATGTAATGTACATCGTACCATTCAATGGTTACTTTATCGTAATTAAGCGCCATTAGCCTTCTGAAGTACTCTCTTACCTTATAGTATTCGATTTCTTCTTTGGCCAATGATGACACCCCCATTTCGGAACCTGCGGCAAAAAGCTCTTCAGCTCTATCCATTACGCGGGTAGCCTCTGTATAAGGAGTGCTTTTATTACCAATAATCTTGATGTATTTACCAAGGTCTTTTACTTTTTCTAAAGCCAATGAATCGATGGCCTTTTCTCTGTTCGGGTCAACCGCATTTTGCGCCATAACAGCAGTACTAGTGAAAACTGCTATGAAGGCAATTGCTAATATTTGAATATATCTTCTGTTCATCATCTTCTTATTTTTTCACTAATACCAATTCTTTGATTTTTCCGCTAGGGCTTCTCACTACTTCCATCACCTTATGCACATTGTTGCCAGTGTCTTTGATGTAGTTGAGATACTTAGTGATATCTGTTGGCTCATCATAATCTTCTGTGCCATTGGCTGCATAGATAATAATAAGAACAGGAGCACTTCCATTGTCGAATAAGCCTAAAGCTTCTCTAATATTTCTATTGGCAACATCTGTAGAAGAGGCGCTGGCAATAGCCGCAAAATAATTGTTCAAACGTGAATCTAGGGTTGGCTCAGGAGCGCTTCGAACATCTTTAGGTTCTTCCGGCTCTGGCTCAGGTTCAGGTGTAGGTGTTGGCTCTTCAACTGGCTCTGGTTCAGGCTGAGTGTCAACTACAGCCTTCTGGCTCTTACAAGAAGCCAAAACCAAAACTAGAATTGCGAAGAGAGCTAGTGATTTAATTGATTTGTTCATCTGGATTAAATTTGTTTTATGTTGCTCTTAGTCATTTTATGGGTGACTGGACAAATAACGTTCCAATCATTTCCTTTAACGCACAATAGGTCTCAGGCGGATATCTCCCACAAAAATATTTTTGAAATGAGAAAATGCCTCTCAATTTGACAAGTATTTTGTCACTGACGGGATTATAAAGGTGTAAGCTGAAATTGATAGAGCAATTTATCGGTATTTCACCTACTCCAACCCAACAACACACTCCGCTTATTCGGAAAGTGATCGCCTTAGCACATCGTATTGCTCTCGAAATGATGTACTTAAAGAATTAATTCTCACCTGGGGAACCAGCAACAGAAGCTCCTTCAGGCATTTCAAAATTCTCCATGTCAGGATACTCTTCCGAAACCTGAACATTTGTAAAGGCTGTGGCCCCTCCTCTCGGATCACCTACCATACCATCGGCATATCTGTACCACTGTAATGAGCCAGGTAACAGAACACCTCCAACATTCTGCCAACCTTCATATTTAATCAGGTTATATCTATCGCTAGCCTCACCTCCAAAAGTGGCATTATATAGCAACCAATGCATTTGATTAGTTTCCGGATCGGAGCAGATAATGTATGAATCGTTAGGAGAATCGCCCACATCTGAGTTGTAGGTTACCTTTACGGTATTGTAAGTCTTACCATCCAAAACAATAGGTTCTCCCTGCTCATAATTAACACCTGGATCTCCCACCACAAAAGGAAAAGCATAGAAGTAGAACATCAGGTTATAACGCATACGCTGTTGATCTGCATTTTCTGAAGGTGGATACACCCACACATTCTCGCCATCAAAACCTACAGTCTGATTTTCAGACTCAATTTTAGTGTATCTATTCTGAAGATCTACTAAGGTTTTGCTAGCGCCACTTTCATAGGAAAGGGTTTTAAGTTTTGTCCAGCTATCAAAGCCTCCGTGTGCATCGAAAACTTCGATAATCGCAGGAATATGATGAGCCGTATAATCTGGCTGAGCCGGAGACTCATTTTTTTCTTGCTGTTTGGTCCCCGAACAGGCCATTAGCAACGTCAATAGAGAGCAGATCAAATATTTCTTCATGGTGATGGTTTTGCTTAAAGCTGAAATTTAAGAACTTAAACAACGGTCAATTAAAAAACATTCAATCCAATGAATAAGGCGGAACAAATATTCGAAGAGTTAATAGCTCATTTTAAACAGCACCCTGAGGTGAAGGAAGGCAAGATGATGTCATCTCGCGGCCTACAATACAAAGGCAAAAACTTCCTATTCAACTGGGATGAGAAGATGTGCTTCAGGCTTGGCAGGGAGTTTGATCCCGGCTCTGAGGGCATTCACAACTTCAGCTTATTAAACCCATTCAAAAGCAAGCCTCCACTGAAAGACTGGTTTGTTCTAACTACTGATTTCGACAAGTGGCCACTTCTGGCCGAAATCGCTTATGAGAAAATGAGAAAGGAGCTGGGTTAATTCTTACCATAAAGTCACAAAGACCTGTAAATTTGATGCTCATACAAGTAGCATGAGCAAAGACCAGAAATTCGAAACCCAAGCTATCCGCACTCAAATTGAGTCGACACACGCACAGGAGCACTCTACTCCTATGTATCTCACTTCCAGCTTCACCTATACCGATGCTGAGGAGATGCGCGCCTCATTTGCCGGAGAAAATGACAGGCATATTTACAGCCGCTTTAGCAATCCCAATTATCAGGAGCTAATTGACAAATTATGTCAGATGGAGGGTGCCGAAGCAGGTTATGTTTTTGCAACAGGAATGGCAGCAATATTCTCAACATTTGCCGCGCTCACCAAAACCGGAGACCATATCATTAGCTGTAGATCTATCTTCGGTTCAACACACACCGTATTCACTAAAATATTCCCTAAGTGGAACATTGAAACCAGCTATGTGGAAGTAGACAACTCGGCAGGCTGGGAATCTGCAGTTCAACCCAACTCAAAAATATTCTACCTAGAAACCCCAACCAACCCCGGAGTTGACCTGGTTGATTTGGAAGCAGCATCTACTTTCTGCAAAAAACATAATCTAATTCTCATTGTAGACAACTGCTTTGCCACACCATACCTTCAACAACCGATTAAATTCGGAGCTGATTTGGTCATTCATTCTGCTACCAAGTTCATCGATGGACAAGGCCGGGTGATGGGTGGAATCACCGTGGGAAGAAAAGACTTGATTGAAGAGATTTATGCCTTCAGCAGAAGCACAGGCCCTGCCCTCTCTCCTTTCAATGCATGGGTGCTTTCCAAAAGTTTGGAAACTCTGGCGGTTAGAATGGACAGACATTGCAATAATGCTCTCAAATTGGCAGAATTCCTTTCTGATCATACTGAAGTAGAATGGGTAAAATACCCGGGACTTAAGAGCCATCCGCAATATGAGATTGCTCAAAAACAGATGAATGCCGGTGGTGCTGTAGTCGCTTTTGGCGTAAAAGGTGGGCTAGAAAAAGGCAGAAGCTTTCTCAACAAGCTGAAAATGTGCTCCCTCACTGCCAATTTAGGTGACAGCAGAACCATTGCCACACACCCATCTTCAACAACCCATGCTAAACTTTCTGAAGAGGAACGTCAAAAAGTTGGCATTAATCCAGAACTGATTCGTATTTCAGTAGGTTTAGAACATATTGACGATATCATTTCCGATATTCAACAGGCTTTAGCACAAGGATAAAATGAAGCAAATTCTGGCAGAGATTCTCACCATTGGTGATGAAATACTCTATGGACAAATAACAGATACCAACTCCCAATGGATCAGCTCTGAGCTGGATCAGCTTGGAATACGAGTAATTCGTAAAACAACGGTTGGCGACACCAAAGAAGCCATTCTCGGAGCTTTTGCCGAAGCAGAAGAAAGAGCAGACATGGTGCTTATTACCGGTGGATTGGGTCCAACCAATGACGATCTGACCATGCCAATGCTGGCTCAGTATTTCGATAGTGAAATTGTAATGAACGATGCTGTTCTGGCTCATGTGAAGCATTTCTTTGAAAGCAGAGGGAGAACTTTCACGGAGCTGAATAAGAGGCAAGCACTCGTACCTAAAGTAGCTGAAGTACTGCATAACGAAATGGGCACTGCTCCGGGAACCTGGTACGAGCGCAATGGAAAAGTATTCGTTTCCATGCCCGGAGTTCCTCATGAGATGAAGAACCTGATGAAGACCTTGGTGCTACCCAAGCTGGCCAAATTCTTCAAAACTCCAGTGATCTATCACAAACTGATTAAGACTGTTGGTATTGGCGAATCTTTCCTGGCAGATAAAATAAAAGACTGGGAGGACAGTCTTCCCGAGCATATCTCTCTGGCCTACCTTCCAAGTGTGGGACAGGTAAAACTAAGACTCACTGCCGTTGGCGAACACAGAGATGAGCTGAAAGCCGATGTACAAAAACTAATAGACGAACTCATTCCATTGGCTGGCTCCTACATTTATGGCTATGACAACACCACCCTTGAAGAGGCAGTAGGACAGTTACTCAAAGCACAAGGAAAAACCATTGCCCTGGCTGAGAGTTGTTCAGGTGGCTATGTACAGCATAAAATCACCACCATAGCAGGTTCATCGGAATATTTTCAAGGAGGCGTTGTACCTTACCATAATAATCATAAGATTAAGGTACTTGGGGTGAAACCAGAAACGCTGGATGTTCATGGCGCAGTAAGCCAAGAATGTGTAAAAGAAATGGCCGAAGGAGTTAGAACACTTTTTAAAGCCGATATTGGAGCTTCCTCAAGTGGAATTGCTGGCCCTGGAGGCGGTTCGGAAGAGAAACCGGTAGGCACAGTTTGGATTGCTTTTGCCGATGGAAAAGAAACCATCACTAAAAAGCTGCAACTAACACAGAATAGATTATTAAATATTGAATTGACTCAAATTGCAGTATTAAATTTGGTCAGGAAAAGTTTAAGTCATTGAAACTTTGATAATATTTGGTAATTCACTTACTTTTGTGGGTTAGCGCAAACGTTATAATTCACTAAAAACAAGGAAATGGCTATAGTAGAAATGGTAATGCCGAAGATGGGAGAAAGTATCATGGAGGGTACTGTACTGTCTTGGCTTAAACAAGAAGGAGACACGATAGAGGCTGATGAGTCAGTACTTGAGGTGGCTACCGACAAAGTGGATACGGAAGTTCCGGCCACACACGGAGGTGTACTCAAAGAAATTTTAGTGAAAGAAGGCGATGTGGTAGCCGTTGGTGCTCCAATTGCCAAAATTGAAACTGAAGCTGCAGAAGAAACAGCTTCTGCCCCGGCTCCTGCAACTCCTGCAGTAAGCAATGGACAGTCCAAAGAAGAAACTAAACCAGAACCCGTTGCAGCAACCGCAGCCAGTAATGGACATGTCGCTGCTCAGGTAACATCAGATCGCTTCTACTCTCCACTGGTGATGAGCATTGCTCGCCAGGAAAATATTCCAATGGCAGAGTTGGAAACCATTCCGGGAACAGGAAGAGAAGGCCGCGTGACCAAGAGCGACATTCTTTCCTATGTAAAAGCCAGACCAGCAGGTGGTGCACAAGTTCAGGCAGCTCCGGCACCAGCAGCTGCTCCTCAAAGAGCGCCTCAGCCAATGCCGGTATCTATCTCAGGTGAAGATGAAATCATCGAGATGGACCGCATGCGTAAGATGATTGCCGAGCGCATGGTAGACAGCAAGCGCATTTCTCCGCATGTAACTTCATTTGTGGAAGCTGACGTAACCAACATCGTTTACTGGAGAAACAGAGTGAAAAACCAGTTCATGGAAAGAGAGAATGAGCCAATCACTTTCACTCCTATCTTTATCGAAGCTATCGTTAAAGCCATGAAGGATTATCCAATGATGAACATTCAGGTAGATGGCAACAAAATCATTAAGAAGAAAAACATCAATATCGGTATGGCAGTAGCCCTACCGTCAGGTAACCTTATTGTTCCGGTCATTCACAATGCCGATCAGCTGAGTTTAGTTGGCTTAACCAAAAAGGTAAACCAACTGGCTAAGAAAGCGCGTGAAAACAAACTTACTCCAGATGATCTTCAAGGTGGAACCTACACGGTTTCAAATGTTGGGTCATTCGGTAATGTAATGGGCACACCAATCATTATGCAGCCTCAAGTAGGTATCATGGCACTAGGTGCGGTTCAGAAGAAACCGGCTGTGGTTGAAACTCCTGCTGGAGATGCCATTGCCATCAGGCACAAAATGTTCCTCTCTCACTCATATGACCACAGAGTAGTAGATGGCTCATTGGGCGGTATGTTCGTGCGCAGAGTAGCTGACTACCTAGAAAGATTCGATTTGAATAGAAGCTTCTGATCTAGAAGTTAGATTATAGATCATAGACATCAGACAAAACCCCAGCTTGAGGAATCAGGTTGGGGTTTTCTTTTTTATTGAATGTTCCGATGTAAGCAATAAAAAGTTAGAATCTCATTCTTGAGCCGGTAAGCCAAGGTTAAAAAGCATTAACACTCCATTCTTTAAGACACAATTTTGCAACTCACTTATTAGAAAATGGCGTTGACCTTAGGTCTATTCAAGTACCTCTCGGACATAACTCGAGTAGAACTACTGAAATATATACACATATCACACATAAAGGATGGAAAACGATAACAAGTCCACTCGATCAACTTGACATTTAGAATGTGTCATTATATAACGTTGGGACTCATGCCGAAAAACGAGAGTAAGTTTTACCTTTCACCTCGAAACAAGAGTAAATAATTAGTATTTTTACCTTTGAATAAAGGTCAAGTGTAAATATTACTCTCGTTATGAACGACTTCAATAAATCTCAGCCATATAATAATCTACCTCTACTCCCACCAAAAGCAGATTTAGAAACTAAAGAAATTTTAACGAAAGTCATTAAAGCAAGTAGAGCTTTAGCTCAACTAAATGGCGCTATTAGAAACCTTCCAAATCCTAGTCTATTTCTTGACACACTGCACTTACAAGAAGCAAAAGCTAGCTCTGAAATTGAGAACATCATAACAACAAATGATGACTTGTATCAAGCTGTGGTGGCTGACAAAAAATTTGATAACCCTGCTACAAAAGAGGTAATTAACTATAAAGAAGCTATTTGGCTTGGATTTAAAAAGCTAGAAAAAAAGCCATTTATAACAACTAATCTATGTGTAGAACTTGTACAATGTATCAAACAAAATACTGCGGGTATTAGAACAACACCTGGTACTACACTTTCCAATATTAAAGGAGAAATAATATATACACCTCCCTCTGGAGAACAAGTCATAAGAGAAAAAATGGCTAACCTAGAATCTTTCATCAATGAGAACGATTCGTTGGACCCGCTGATAAAAATGGCCATTTCGCATTACCAATTTGAAGCAATTCATCCATTTTCTGATGGTAATGGAAGAACTGGTCGAATTCTACTTTTACTTCAATTGAAACTAGAGCAACTACTAGATATTCCTGCTCTATTCCTGAGTGAATATATTATTGAACATAAAGACCAATATTATAAAGGGTTAAGGGCTGTAACAGAAAAAAATGATTGGTCAAAATTCATAATCTACATGTTAGACATGGTAGAAACAACAGCGATAAGAGGATTGGATAGGTTAGAATCCATAATTCACCTTATGGAAACTACTGGACAAGAAATAAAAGAAAAACTTCCAAAAGTATACTCAAAAGATTTAGTTGAAGTCATTTTTAAACTACCCTATACGAAAAGGCAAAACCTAATTGACATTGACTTAGGAACACCAAAAACAGTTGGAAACTATCTTATTGCTTTAGAAGAAAAAGGTTTCCTAAAATCAGTAAGAGTCGGTAAAGAAAAATTATATCTGAACCAGTCATTAATGAACATTCTAGAAAATTAAAAACACGAAGGCACAACGACAGGTATAGTGCATGCCCTTTCACCTAAGCTAAAATTTCAGTGAGTAGAGACGGGACACTCACCATAACTAAACCGTTGTGCTTCAGTAACCAACTACCTCGAAAGATTCGACTTGAATAGAGAATTATGAGAGAGACGCTAGACTTTAGATTATAGACATTAGACCATCAAGGCTTCACTTCAAGTGAAGCCTTGATTTTTATACACCAACATCTGACCAATAAATGCCCCCTAAGGAGACTTTAAGGTCATTTTTAAGCACTCAGTCAGCATCGAGATCGGAATTACATGAGCGGCACCTATTTGGACATCGAAATCTAACATTGGGTATAGTTATTGATATCTCTCAATCAAACATTCAAAAACTTAAACACTCATGTTATGATTAAAAAATTCACACTTCTACTTCTAGCCCTCATTGCAAGCTCAGCGATAAAAGCGCAAACTGAGAACAATCCAAATAAGACTCAAGAGCTTGGTCTTGCCTTTAGCAGTCTTGACAATTTTGGCTTAATCTATCGAGTGGGCCAGCCAAATAGTCTTTGGCGCTATGGAACCAATTTTATTAATGGAAGCTCCAATTCGGATGAAAGTCCAACCGGTAAAGACAAGAGTTCTTCTTTTGGGTTTAGCCTAGAGGTTGGCAAAGAATTCAGGAGACCCATTACAGAAAAATTAGCCTTCAGACATGGCCTCAACTTAGGCTTAACCTTTTCACATTACAGCGACCCAGGTGAAGCTCCGACTGAATCCGACATGAAGCAACAGTCGTTCAGCCCCAGTCTTGGTTATATAATAGGGATTAACTTTACAATCTCCCCAAATATCTATCTAGGAGCTGAAATCATACCTGGTATTAGTTACTCATCTACTAAAACTACATTTACAGACAACACAGGAGGCAGTAACTCCTATACAGATAGTGGCTTAAACTATGGGTTTTCAAACGGCTCTGCCCTACTATCTTTGGTCTATAGATTTTAGAAAAGTATGCTGAACTTATTAATCAGGGCTTCACAAAATGTGAAGCCCTGATTTGTTTAATGGGTTTGGTAAATTTCTCGGCCTTCATGGAATTATTCACCCAGCATTCTCATTATCTACCCATCTATAAATGATTCCCTAAACAGAATATGTCTGACCACTCAAAGCGCATTAAGTATTCAGTATTAGAGCTTGCTTCTATGGGAGTAGGTTCAACCCATTCAGAAACCTTTAAAAAGAGTCTCGCTTTGGCTCAAAAAGCGGAAGCATTCGGATATACCCGATTCTGGCTTGCCGAACACCACAACATGATCAGTATTGCCAGTTCAGCAACGGTGGTTTTGATCGGCCATATCGCTCAAGGTACAAAAACCATAAGAGTGGGTTCCGGAGGCATTATGCTCCCTAACCACTCCCCATTTATTGTATCAGAGCAGTTCGGAACATTGGGCTCACTTTATCCCAATAGAATCGATATGGGTTTAGGCCGAGCTCCGGGAACAGATCAGGCTACAGCACATGCTATCAGGCCTGACCGAATGAAGTCGGTGATGTCCTTTCCCGATGAAATAGCTCAAATTCAGCAGTACTTTTCTCCGGAAAACAGCTCTTCTCATGTCAGGGCTTTTGTGGCCGAAGGCACCAATGTGCCGGTGTATATTCTGGGTTCAAGCACGGACAGTGCTCACTTAGCGGCCAAAATAGGCTTACCTTATGCTTTTGCCAGCCACTTTGCACCAGCGCAGCTCTTTGAGGCTTTCAGCATCTACCATAATGAGTTTCAGCCTTCGGAATACCTAAAGGAGCCATATACCATCGCCTGTGTCAATGTAATCGCAGCCGATACCAATGAACAAGCTGAGCGCCTTTCTACTTCCCTCATTAGAATGATGTATGGGGTATTGACCAACAACATCGATTACATGCAGCCACCAACAGACATGACTCCCGATTTGAAGACGCTGGCAGAACATGAGACCTTCCAACGCATGCTGAAGTATGCCTTTGTCGGGTCGAAAGAGACCGTAAGAGAGAAAACAGAAGACTTTATCAAAAGAACAGGCATTAACGAAATTATGGTCGCCTCTCATATTTTTGATCATGAAGACAGGGTCAGATCTTATGAGATCTTCTCTGAGATTATGAAGGGATAATCTGCAAACGCCCCAATTCAGTTACAACATCCATAGATTTGGTTACATCGGCTGAACTCAGATTCCTCACCTTTGTTATGAACAAAAACAAGAAGCATGACAACGAGAAAAATAGCTTTAGTAACTGGTGGCAGCCGAGGGCTTGGCCGCGATATGGCCATCAATATTGCTAAGAAAGATATAGATGTAGTAATCACTTATCACAGCAACAAGGAAGCGGCAGATGAGGTAATTGCAGAAGTAGCCAAAACAGGTAGCAAGGCTTTTGCACTTCAACTAGACACCAGAGATGTCAGTTCATTCCATGGCTTTTATACTAAGTTGGGCGATTTACTGGAATCAGAATACAACAGCAAGCATTTCGACTTTCTGGTAAATAATGCCGGTACGGGTATTTACAAACCCTTCACAGAAACCACAGAAGCAGACTTTGATGAGATGATGAACATCCACTTTAAAGGGGTTTATTTCCTTACACAGAAGGCATTACCTTTTTTGAATGACGGAGGTGGAATCATCAATATTTCTTCAGGTCTTGCTAGGTTCACCCTTCCGGGTTCTTCAGCTTATGCCTCCATGAAAGGAGCGATTGAAACTTTCACGAAGTACCTTGCGAAGGAACTCGGGCCTAGAAGCATAAGAGCCAATGTAGTCGCCCCAGGAGCAGTTGCAACAGACTTTGGAGGTGGTACTAATAGAGACGATGAAAAGAAAAGAGCACTGATCTCCAATTTCACAGCCTTAGGCCGTGTAGGTGAAGCCGAAGATATTGGAAGTGTGGTAGCATTCCTTTGTACTCACGATGCTCACTGGGTTACTGCCCAGCGCATTGAGGCTTCGGGCGGGACTTTGATTTAATAATCCACTCAAGGTTTCACTTAGAGTGAAGCCTTGAATCTTAGTCAACACCATCAGAGTCTCCAGCATGGGACTCTGATGAATAATAGCATTCAGAATCCTCTATGGAGAGACTCTGAGCGAGTTAACAGAACCAAAGAGAACAGCTTTCACCCCTGCCCTAAAGAGTGAGGGATAAAACCTCATGTTCAGATGAAGAAAAGTCCCCTTTAGGGGATTTAGGGGTGAATTCGAAAGACAAAACTACAACATGCATCATATCAAATCCATCAGTGAATACCATCAGTTGGCGGGGCTTCCCAAACCGGAGCACCCGCTGGTTAGCTTGGTAGATTATAGCCACGTAAAGTACCAGACAGAAAATGATGAGATCACACTGGTATCACCTTACTACTCAATCGCCATGAAGCATGGTGTGCAAGGCAAAATGCGCTATGGCCATCAGCCTTATGATTTCGATGAAGGACTGATGTCTTTCGTGTCACCAGGGCAAGTGGTGAGCGTAAGGGCTAATTATGAGGATGA
>JABXIP010000082.1 GCA_013373005.1 Cytophagia bacterium
ATCCAGATCATGATCTCCTCTGTACCATTCTTTTCTTACTCCAGATGTATGATGACCCAGCAATGGGGTTTTGGCGTGAACCAGTATTGGCTTCCTTTGCTTTCTCACATAATCAAACGCCTTTTTCATGCCATCGAAGGAGTCTGAGAAATCAGAACCATCAACTCTCATGCGTTCCAGGCCTTTGAAGCCGGCTGCAAATTCATAGGCATCCATGGCTCGCATTTCCTTTCCTGTAGCACTAATTCCCCAGTCATTATCCTGAATAAGGTACACTATAGGCAGGTTGTGCAAAACAGCCATTTGAAGTGCTTCAGAAACTTCTCCTTCGGTCACTGAACCGTCACCCAAAGAACATAACACCACCGGGTTGTTATTTCCACCTAGAAGCCCTTGATTCTCCAGATAGTGAATACCATGAGCCATACCTGTTGCCGGAATAGCCTGCATGCCTGTAGCCGAACTCTGATGAGGAATGGTTGGAAAACCCTCTCTCTTTAGTGAAGGGTGACCATAATAGGTTCTTCCTCCGGAAAATGGGTCATCCTTTTTACCTAGTAATTGGAGCATCAGCTCATAAGGCTTCATGCCTATTCCGAGCAGAATGGATTCATCTCTATAGTAAGGAGCAGCGAAATCGAATTCGTGTAATTGGAAAGCCGCGGCAAGTTGAATAGCCTCATGACCACGAGAAGTACTATGAACATATTTACTGCAAACCGCCCTGTTTTCGTCATACAACACTGCCATATGATGTGCAGTCTGCATTAGGCGATAAGCCTTTTCAAGAGTGTTCTTTGGGACCTGTATTTTCTTAGACTGTTGTTCTTTCTTTATCTCTTCTCGCGTCAAATCCATCGGTCTTGATTTCACATCAAAGTTAATCAATAATTCAAACCATTACAGAAAAACCTAATGATCGTTAGGTTTATTCTTTTAACACCGCTAAGCCTAAAACTGTTACACTATTCTATCCATTTTCTGACTTTCTACTTAGACTTAAAAAGTCTAGTTTTGCGTCATGCCACAAGTCAGTAAGGAAGATATATCAGCTGTTTTCAAAAATATTCAAGACCACATCTGCAGTGAACTGGAAAGAGCCGATGGTCAGGGAAAATTTATTGAAGACAAGTGGAATAGACCGGGAGGTGGCGGTGGCCGCAGCAGAGTAATTCGCTCAGGCAATATTATTGAAAAGGGAGGTGTAAACTTTTCTGAAGTTTATGGCAAAACACCAGACAAAATACTCAGCTCTTTTGGTCTTAAAGAAGGCGACTTCTTTGCCACCGGAGTATCGATAGTACTACACCCTGAAAATCCCTGGGTGCCTATCATTCACATGAACATCAGGTATTTCGAGATGTCTAACGGAACCTATTGGTTCGGTGGTGGCATTGACCTTACCCCTCATTATGTAGATTTGGAAGACGCTAGAGTTTTCCACTCAAAGCTCAAGGCTGTATGCGATAAGCACGACAGAAACTATTACAAGGAATTCAAATCGTGGGCCGATGATTACTTCTTCATTAAACACCGAAATGAAACCCGTGGGATTGGAGGCATTTTCTTCGACCACCTTTCTGAAGATAAAACCAGAAGTAAAGCTGACCTCTTCGGTTTTGTCAAGGATGTCGGGCTCATTTTCGCCCCAATCTATACACACTATATGGCCAAGAATTCAATCAAACCTTACGGAAAACGAGAGAAAGACTGGCAAATGGCAAGACGGGGCAGGTATGTTGAATTTAACCTTGTGCTGGATAGAGGCACCAAATTTGGACTTGAAACAGACGGTAGAACCGAATCTATCTTAATGAGCTTACCGCCAATGGCCGGTTGGGAATATAACCATCAACCTGTGGCCAATTCGCCAGAAGCCAAAACGCTGAGCATGTTGAAAAAAGGGATTAACTGGACAGAATGATAGAAACACTCGAAAGTTGGGATAAAGCCCTATTTCAATTTCTGAACGGACTGCACAACCAGTTTTTCGATGGCCTGATGCCCTGGATCAGCAACAAGTACATCTGGATTCCTCTCTATGCATTGCTCCTCTTCTACCTAATCAAAAAATCTAAATACAGTGCTTGGCAAGTAATTCTGGGAATCATTCTACTTATTTTAATAAGCGATCAGGTTGCCTCAGGAATATTGAAACCATGGATTGAAAGACTTAGACCGTGCTATGACCCTGAGCTCGAAGGTCAAGTACACCTTTTGAAGGGCTGTGGGGGAAGCTATGGATTTGCATCTAGTCACTCCAGTAATTCATTTGCTATTGCCATGTTTTGCTGGCTTTTGTTGAAAGAAAGTGTCAAGCACATTTGGCTATTGTTTGTTTGGGCCGCGGTTGTAGCCTACTCAAGAGTCTATTTGGGGGTCCATTTTCCGGGTGATATAATCGTTGGTGCTTTGATTGGAATTCTGAGTGGAATAGTGATTAACTTAGGTTTAAAACAGCTAAAGAATACATAATGGGAAAGAAAGATGCAATTGTCTATAAGTACTTCAAAAGAGTTTTTGAAGATTATCAGGTACTGGTATCCGTAAACCCTATCGATTACTCAGGTACAGAACTTATCATTCATCCTGATGGCCGAATTGAAAAGACTGATATTCAATTCGATGAAGATATTTATGAAGATCTGGAAGTAGATGAATTCAAAGAAAGCAGCCCTTTGGAGTTTCAGCTTTACATGAAAAAGGACTTTTTTACCAGGGAAGACTGATATCCATATCCTGGCGCTTTCTAATACTGTCTAGATAGCCGATGACTCGGCTTTGCTCAGCATACCTCCCCCATTTTTTCATCCCGAGGAATCGAGGGATATAAATCGTCAGACCACTCCAAGTGGTCAGGCGACTAAAGACTAAAGCAACCCCTTCTCAAAGGCGAACCTTACAAGACCTGCCAAGTTTTTCACTCCAAGTTTATTAATGATGTTCTTTCTGTGGGTATCTACCGTATATGCACTGATGGATAGTTTCTCAGCAATCTCGTTGGTGGTATGCTCAAGGGCAATCAGTTTCACAATCTCAACCTCACGCTTGGTGAGTTGTACCTGGTTAATGGCCTCTTGAGTTTTATCTAGACTTTCTTTTAAAGTTTCCTCCACAGCATCAGTATAGTATCTACCACCATTATTGATTTCAGAAATGGCGTAGATTAAGTCCTTTTTACCGGCATTCTTTAGCACACAACCCTGAACTCCCTCAGCAATCAGCTGCTTAGTAAATTGCGGGTTATTGTGCATAGTAAGAATCAATATCTTCAGCTCCCTACCCTGCTTCTTCAACTCTCTAACCAATTGAATACCGTCCATTTCAGGCATATTAATGTCCAGCAACAGTACATCTGGCGACTCAGTTTCTAACTTTCTTAGTGCTTCAACTCCATTTAAAGCACTACCAATTATCTTAATTTCCTCCACCTCAGCGAAAATGGAAGATATGCCATCTATCACCACCTGGTGATCATCAACCACAAAAATTCTAATCATCTTCTATCGGTATATCTATTGAAATTGAGGTGCCTGCCCCCTTACCTGAATCTATATGGAACTGTCCATTCAGTTTACCCACTCTTGCTTTGAGGTTACTTAAACCTATACCACCAGACAAAGATGGAGCTGATGGATCGAAGCCTTTACCATCATCCTCAACGATCAGGTTAACCTTCTTCTCATCATTGTTCCTAATGAGTTGTATGGTTGCTTCTTTGGCTTCTGAGTGCTTAAGAATGTTACTAATGAGTTCCTGAACTATTCTATATACCTGTAACTCCTGCTCTCCATTCAATGCATTTTCAACATTGTATTGAATGAGGTTTAGCTTGATTTCACCGGACTCATTGATACGATCTGTCAAATCTTTTAATGCCGGTAATAAACCGAATTTGGCTAGTACTCCTGATAATAGGTTATGTGATATATTACGCACTTCTCCAGCTGCCAAGTCCAATAACTCACTGGCTGTCAGGAATTTCTTTTTCTCAGGGTTATCAGGAGGAAGCTTCTCTTCTACAGCACTGAAATGGAGCTTCACCATGGAAAGGATGCCACCCAAACGATCATGAAGATCGATGGCCACCCTCTTTCTTTCCTGCTCCTGGCCCTCCAAGACCCCTTGTAAAGAGGCGATTTCCTGTTGTTGAAGCAGTTCATCGATGCGCTGTTTATTAAGTTCATCATTCTTTGCCGCAATGGCTTTAATAGTTTTTCGCTTTTGGTCTAAAACATAAAGCCAGATGGAAAAAAGAATAAGCACGGTCAATGCAACTATGACGGTAATATTACGGTTTCGCTCAAGCCTCAATGACCTGCTATTGGCTTTCTCTGCTTCCAATTCTGCAGTAGCCGTTTGATACTGCGCTCTTAATTCCAATACCCTATTCTCATAATCACTCTCAAGAATACCTTTGGCAAGTGAATCTGTCTGACTTTTAAAAAAGGCTGCATTTTCCAGGTTTCCAAGGTAGCGGTTAACTACAGCTAAATCCTTACTGGCATCCATGGTCATCTCATCCATTCCCTTATCCATGCCGAGCTCATATGAAGACTTCAGGTACTTCTGAGCGCTATCGAGATATTGAGTACTTTGCTCATAATGTTTCAAAAAAGCGTGACCTAATTGGTAAATACTGGGGATTTCATAGTATTCATAACCTGCTGCTCTGTACAGTTTAATCGCTGTTCTTCTCTCCTCAATAGCCTTCAAAAATTGACCTCTACGATAATGATTAGCAGAGAAGTTTTGAGCAACAGAAGCTAGCATTAAAGAATTATCAGGAGCATTTTCCACATAATACCTCCTTGTTTTCTGATAGTAGAAGAGCGCAGAATCCAGAAGCTTTAATGATTTGATAGAATCATAGTCCTGAGATTCAGAATCCATCATTTTTGTGGCATTCCTCTCATAAACTATTCCTTTTCCCAAATCGGCCCTGGCTATAAAACTGGGGTTATTCCATTTCTCTGCTGACCTTCTGGATTTTTCGTATAGCTCTGCGGCCAAATCTATTTTATTCATTCTGTAATGAACTGCACCCATGACCAGATAAGCTCTGGTCATAAACTCATAGTTATTCTCCTTTTCTGCAGCCAGAGCTATCTCTTGAGCGATGATAATAGCCGAATCATATTTCGATCTCATGCTATAATCATCAGCCTTTAAGATTAGCTCCATCCATACCTTTTCTTGTTCGGTTAACTCCTGATTGTCTTGATCAGCTTCAACCTGAAAAAAAAGAACAAACGACAGTAAAATGAGCAAAAATTTTCTCAATGCCATTTTGTGTTTTTCAAGCCATCAATTACCACTTGGAGGAGGAGTACCACCTGGATCTGTTGTTTCATCGTCTGACGAATTCTCATCGGGTTCCTCCATATCATCTGGCCCAGGCATTCTGTTTAAATAGTTTGTACTTAGGCTTCTGTAAAGCTCTCTTTCTGAATCGTTGAGTTGTTTTAACATTGGACTGCTGTTTTGGTTAAAGTAAGCCTTTTCCAAGGAGGTTACCAATCCAAAAGTATCGTCTATGCTATTTAGTTAGAGTATTGTGGGAGGCTATATACAAAGCAACTTGTATTGACTGAATCAGTAAATACCTAAATCTAGGTATTTCATTCATTTTTTCACCGGATAGTTTCTCATTAACTTTTTCTTAATACCTTTGCCCCCCAATGGCAGAGGGATGCGACCAGCTCCTGCTGAACTCCCCCAGGCTGGGAACAGAGCAAGGGTAGGCGGTTGTAGCGGTGCGACATCCTGATGCCTTTTTTTATTCCCCTCTTTATCGTAAAATTACGATAAACTCTTACCTATGTCAGTTTACCTTGCCGAGTTCATCGGAACCGCCATTCTTCTCTATTTCGGGAATAGTGTCAACGCAGCAACAACTTTAAATTTCTCATACGCCAAAGGCTCCGGTTGGATCATTACCACCATTGGTTGGGGGCTCTCAGTCACCTTTGGAATCTATGCCGTTGGAAGCATTAGCGGGGCTCATATAAACCCGGCTGTGACTACCTCTTTGGCTTTAGCAGGAGAACTAGAGTGGTCGCTTGTACCCGGCTATATTATTGCTCAGGTTTTAGGTGGAATTTTCGGAGCTACATTGGCCTGGCTTCAGTACCTACCTCATTGGGGTAAAACTGAAGATCAAGGCGCCAAACTAGGCGTATTCTGTACCTCTGGAGCGATTGATCAAAAAGGTGCCAACCTGGTAAGTGAAATGCTTGGTACAATGATTCTAATTATTGGATTGATGATGATTGGAGCCAATGAATTCACTGAGGGATTGAACCCATTGGTAGTTGGAGGATTAATTACACTCATCGGTATGGCTCAAGGTGGAAGCACTGGTTATGCCATTAACCCAGCCAGAGATTTCGGGCCACGACTTGCTCATTTCCTACTCCCCATCAAAGGAAAAGGAGGCTCTAATTGGGGCTACTCATGGATCCCCATTGTAGGCCCTATTGTAGGTGGCGGGGCTGGCGCTGCTCTCTATTATTTGGTTTTCAATGGTGGCACCAACATACTCGGTTGGATTGCAATTGCGGCTACATTAGCTGCCATTTTCTATGCTATTTTCGAAGAGTCTAAAAAAGCATAAATGGTATGAAAATTGCCAAAATTGAGTTTTTCAAAGCTCGCATTAAGCTTAAAAAACCCTTTATAACTTCCCTAGGCAGAAGAGAATTTACTACCAGCATTTTTGTAAAAATCACTACTCAAAAAGGATTAACCGGCTGGGGTGAATGCTGCCCCTTCCCTCCCATTCTGGGGGAAACACCTGAGACTTGTTTTATAGTGGGCAAGCTTTTGGCTGAAAGACTTATTGGAGATGATCCATGCGATATAGAAAAGATTTGCTCCAAAATGGATAAGGTCATTTTTAGCAATACCGCTATCAAGTCTGCCATAGAACTAGCCTGTCAGGATTTGCGCGCCAAGGAAGCCGGAGTACCCGTTTACAAACAGCTTGGAGGAAGCATAGATAAAACCATAAAAACCGACTTCACCATAAGTCTTGACACTGTAGGTGCTATGGTAGAAGATGCGGTAAGTCAGGTTGCTCGTGGCTTTACCACACTAAAAATTAAGGTGGGCGATGGATGGAAAACAGACATTAAGCGTCTATTAGCAATTCGCGAAGCTGTCGGGTCGCGCATCGACATGAGAATAGATGCCAACCAGGGCTGGGAAAGAGACGATGCCATTGAGGTGCTGAATAAAGTTGCAGGACTCAATATTCAATATTGCGAAGAACCGATAAATAAAAGACGCTACTTCGAGCTTAAAAAGGTGATCAATAACAGTCCGGTTAAAATTATGGCCGATGAGTGTTTATTAGACCACATAGACGCTCAAAAACTGATCAGAGGGGGCTATTGCGATTATTTCAATATCAAGCTAGGTAAGTCAGGAGGAATCTACAAAGCTCAGAAAATCTTGAAGCTCGCTGAAAAATATGGCATCCTCACACAGGTTGGAGGTTTTGTAGAAAGCAGATTAGTATTCACAGCCAACTGCCACTTGGCCTATACTTCACCTCAAGTAAAATTCTTTGATTTCGACAGTCCACTTTTTCATGAGTTCGACCCCATTATTGGTGGTATGAAATACCATGATAATTGGGAGATCACCATCCCAGATTCTCCGGGGTTTGGTATGGAAGTTGACCCTGATTTTTTGAAAGAATGTGAGTCGCTGCGAATTGAGTAAAAAAAAAATTGTATAAATTAGTTTCGACAAACCGACTTTGTTCAGAATAAACACGACTACTCAATTTTAACTCTGAATGATGAAAAAACTATTAACCCTAGCCCTGTTAATGTCTTTTGGTTTGTGTAAAGCCCAAAACCTTGAGACTAATTTTGTTTGCACCTATGGAGAAAGCGCCACTCCCGACCTGCTCTGTATGGAAATGCAGCGCTCTTTCTCTGGTGGTAGTGATGCTAATGAAGCCACAAAGAAAATTCTGAAAGTACTCGGTCTGGCTCCCAACTTCATTATGGTCCCTTGTCCCAATATCGACAACTGTGCGGCCGTAACCTTGAATGATGGTTTCCGCTACATCGTATACGATAAGGAATTCATGCAAAATATTTCTAATACTGCCAGTAACGACTGGACCTCTACCAGTATTCTAGCCCATGAAATTGGTCACCATTTGCAAGGACATACCTTAAGAAGAACTGACAATGAGGAGTCTAGAAAAATGGAATTGGAAGCCGATAGGTTCAGTGGTTTTGTTCTGCAGAAACTAGGGGCTAACCTTAACGATGCACAAGCCGCAATGAACGCACTTGGTCATCCGGAAGATGATGTTTATTCCAGCCACCCCGCAAAATGGAAAAGACTGAATGCCATTAAAGAAGGATGGAATGATGCTGCCGGAATCGTGAATGAACCCACCACAGCTCCTAAAACTGAAGTTACCGACATAATTGATGTAACTAGTTTAGATGTTGAGATATCTGATGCTACCACTCTATCCTATCATGATATCATTCAAGCCGATGCTTTCCCGATGCTTGGCGACTCATGGAATGCAGGTTATAACTATAAAGCTGCAGTCTATGATTACAACCACTGGTATGTTTTCATGAGGAAAGACTATGGCAACTGGCAAGCCTACCGAAGAAGAGAATATTTTCCAAAGGATGAAATAGCCGAACTATGGGATAAGAATAACTCCGTAATAACAAGCCTTGACTATTATGACAATGAGTGGAACCTGACCATGACCTCATTTGGTGAGAAATTTATCAAACAAAGATGGGCTACTGATTCTGACTTCCCGGCAGCGAAAATCAAGGAATCATGGGGAGAAGGTTATTATATAACTGAAGCCGCTTACGGTGAAGACAAATGGGCCATTGTTTTCAACAAGACCACCAATTATGAAAAGTTTACCAACCAGATGTATAACCGATATGATGAGTTTCCGAAGGATGCGATAAAGGAATATTGGGACAAGGGCTGGTTTGTTACCACCTTGAAATACTTAGATGGCCAATGGTTCCTCGTAATGACCGAGTTTGAAGACAGAAACGCAGGCAACTATAAGCAGCGATGGAACAAGACTACGGAATTCCCAATGGACAAAGTATTAAAGAACGACAGTGAAGGTCTCAAGCTTCAGAGTGTAACCTATGGCGATGGCTATTGGGTTACCGTTATGGAGAAATGGAGATAACTCTTAAAAATTAAAGGCATAAAAAAAGGAACCCACTCAGGTTCCTTTTTTTGTATTAAGCTATGGATCAGCCTATGCTTTTTTAGCTCCTATCATCAGAAGTTCATTCAAATTGATTTCGGTAACATACCTTTTTTCACCGTTCTGAGTTTCATACGATTTGTGAGTCAGCTTACCTTCAAGCGCCACTTCCTGACCTTTTGTTAGATACTCACTAGCAATCTCACCTACCTTTCCCCAGGCAACAATATTATGCCACTGGGTTTCTTCAACTTTATCTCCATTGGAGTTCCTGTATGAGTCTGATGTAGCTACTGAGAATGTAGTGAGCTTCTTTCCACTAGTAAGTGTTCTTACTTCAGGGTCTTGACCTAATCTTCCAATTAACTGTACGCGGTTTCTTAAATTTTGCATGATTATAAAGTTTATATGTTGAAAATTCTTTGCTGTCGTTTCGGTAATCGAATTGACAATGGCAAAGTAAGGGCAGACCGAAAAGAAGATTCGGTTGTTAAATAGTTGTAACCATTTGTAGTCGTTTGTAAACGGATAACCACTGTTTTTCGCTATTTTAGACAGATTCTTAATACACACATTATGGAAGAAAGAACTTGTTTGGAATGTGGGGAACCGCTTAGAGGTCGAGCCGATAAGAAGTTCTGCGATGATGCCTGCCGCAATGCTTATAACAATCGACAGAATTCTGATGCCAACAATTACGTGCGCAATGTGCATTATGTACTTCGTAAAAACAGACGAATTCTGGAAGAACTGAATCCAGAGGGAACCACTAAAACTCCTCGCTCAAAATTGGTTGAAAAGGGATTTGATTTCGACTATCATACCAGCCTCTACACCACCAAAGCAGGAGCTACTTACTTCTTCTGCTACGAATACGGATACCTGCCCATTGAAGATGATATGATGGTTTTGGTAAAGAAAAAGGAGTATGATAACTAGTAATGGAATTGAAAAAATCAATTTACCTCGAATTCAAAGGTCACAAGACTTGGATGCACAGTACAAAGTATGCACCTCTAATCTTGGGCTTAATTTGCGTAATAATTCTTCCGCTTCTTTTATTCATTCCGCACGGATCAAGGTATATTCCAATAGATTCAACTCCTAATTTGGAGATAGAAAACAACCCTATTTTATTTTCTACACTCATTATCATTTTGAGCATTAGTTTGATCCTATTAAGGTTAAATCATCGTAAAACAGGGGTAACACTTACATTAGATGACCATCATCTCGAATTATCATCTACAAGATCAACTCAGTTGTTTAAATTTGAAGAAATAGTAAGTCTGGAAATCCAAGACAACAAACTCATTTGGGTCAAAACAGATTGTGAATATTTCAAATTAAGCTTCAATGATGATCAAGACCTTGATCCCTTATTCAATCATTTTTCTTGTCTGTCTAAGAGTGGTAAAATCAATCTATTAACTAGTCAAAGCTAGTTTTGAGAAGCTCACTAGAAATCGTCCATTTGAATTTAATGGAATTGAAAAAGCATTAGCTTTGTATTCAATCGAAAACCCTAAAAAAATCGAAAATGAAGTTCTTTATTGATACTGCAAATTTGAGTGACATACAAGAGGCATATGACCTTGGTGTATTGGACGGTGTAACCACCAACCCTTCTCTAATGGCAAAAGAAGGAATTGCCGGACACGACAAAGTGATGGCTCACTACAAGGCTATCTGTAACATTGTTGATGACAATGTGAGTGCAGAAGTTATCGCTACCGATTTTGACGGGATAATCAAAGAAGGTAAAGAGCTTGCCAAAATTGATGACAAGATTGTAGTTAAAGTACCTATGATCAAAGATGGCGTTAAGGCCATCAAATACTTCACTTCAGAAGGAATTAGAACTAACTGTACTTTGGTATTTTCTTCAGGTCAAGCATTGTTGGCAGCTAAAGCTGGAGCTTCTTATGTGTCTCCATTTATTGGTAGATTGGATGACGTTGGGTCTGATGGTCTTCAATTGATTCAAGACATTGTAGACATCTATGATAACTACGGTTACATTACTGAAGTATTGGCTGCCTCTGTAAGACACACCATGCACTTAATTCAATGTGCTGAAATTGGTGCCGATGTAGTGACTTGCCCATTGAACGTAATCACTAGTCTTTTGAATCATCCATTAACAGATAAAGGATTAGCTCAATTCTTGGCAGACCACAAGAAAGCCAATGGATAAAACAAAAAGTAATGCTCCGGGTTATTCAAATGTCCCGGAGCTAACATCAAAAATGTACATCATCAAGGTTAAAGGCAAAGCCAAAATTCCAGATTACATACAACTGCGCGATGAGAACTTTGTACTCATTGCCTACTTTAGAGCAGACCGTCCATTAAAAAATCTGGATAAATATGGACTTGATGGCAAAGAATCAGCGTTAAAACAGTTGATTACCGATTTACCTTTTGGTAAACTTCAAAAATTAGAAATCTAGATGACTTTTTCCGGAGAACCCATTGTAAGAATAGTAGACGCCAGCATCTTTCAAGAAGACACCACTGTGCTCAATAATATTGACATTAGAATTGAGAAAGGTGAATTCGTCTATTTAGTGGGAAGAACCGGAAGCGGAAAAAGCTCTTTACTCAAAACCCTTTATTGCGACCTTCCTCTTTACATGGGGAGTATCAGAATTGCGGGTTTCGATATTGAGAAAATCAAAAGAAATCAGATTCCACTACTCAGAAGGAAACTGGGCATCATCTTTCAAGACTTTCAGCTTCTCCCCGACCGAAATGTAGCCGAAAACATCTATTTCGTAATGCGTGCTACAGGCTGGAAGGACAAAGCCAAAATGAAAAGTCGATTAGCTGAAGTATTGATGCGCGTAGGTTTGGGTGCCGTTTCTAACAAAATGCCTCACCAGCTTTCTGGTGGTGAACAACAAAGAGTGGTAATTGCCAGAGCCCTAATTAACGAACCTAGTTTGTTGATTGCCGATGAGCCTACCGGAAACCTCGACCCCGAAGTTTCAGATGGCATTTTCAAAACATTTCTCGAAATCAATAAGAGTGGAACTGCCGTGCTTATGGCCACTCATGATTTTAAGCTAATTGAGAATTATCCGAAGAGAACTTTGCGCTGTGAAAATGGCAGGGTGATTGATTCGGCAGTTCAAAAAGCAGCTACTACATAGAAGTCTCAGAAAGTTCAGATTTCATTGCTTCTGGAAGTTTCTCTCTTTCAATAATTTCCAGCTGACTATCCATTACCTTCAACTTCTGGCGAAGTAAGTGTACTAATCGCTCCATTACCTGCTCAGAAGGTTGGCTCTCCATGAAAAGCTCCTTCAGATCAGTATAAATTTCATCTAACTCCTGCATTTCCACCTGAAGATAATCAGAAGCCCCTTCGGAACTTTCCTCAGATTCGAGTCTTTCTTTCTTATTGGCAATAAGTGCAGTATAGAAGGTTTCTAATTCATGAAATTTTTCAACAGTGGTTGCTTCCATTTCGTTAGCAGGTTTTACCTCATACCGATCGACCAACAAATAACCAACAGCACCCAAAAGCAAGAAGACTGCCGCTTTCCAATACCAACCCACATAGCTTTTCTGTACCTGAGGGGTATTGAATTCTAACTTGCTCTCGATATCATTCCAGACATCACCTTTTGGCTCTGCACTATCAAAGGACTCTCTGTTTTCCAGTATGAACTTCTCCAATTGATCTTTACCCTGCATATTTCAATTCCTCCTTTAAAATCTCTCTCAATTTCTTTTTAGACCTGTTGAATTGTGATTTTGATGTGGACTCCGTAATTCCCAAAATCTGCCCTATCTCCTTATGATCGTAGCCTTCAATCAGGTACAGTGAAAGTACCAGCCTGTAGCCTTCAGGCAACCTGCTTATCCCCTCTTTTACCAAGGCAACATCGTAAGTAATGTCAGCTTCTTGATTAGGCTCGGCAAAGGCACCTTCATCTTCCTTTCCCTCCACAGATTCAAAATCCAGCCTCCTCTTCTTCACCATATTAATGGCGTTGTTAATCACAATCCTCTTTAACCAGCTGCCAAAAGATGCCGTACCCTTGAAGCTCTGTAAGTTCTTAAAAGCACTTACAAAAGACTCTTGTAATACATCCTCAGCATCCATCTCGTCACCTGTAATTCTCAGGCAAGTATTATACATAGCCTTTGAATACAGCTTGTATATCTCATAATGAGCCGATCTGTCTCCCTGGAGACAGCGGTCTATTATGGGTTGATGAATATTGTGGTAACCGGTACTCAATTTTTAAAGGTCATGCTAAAGACACAACCACTCAAAGAGGGTTGCATATAGAAAGATAATTATTAAAAGTAAAAGGTTAAATATTGACTATCAGCCAGAAACAAAAAAAGCACCCTTTTGAGGTGCTTTTAATCTATATCTAGAAGTAATCTTAATTCATACCTGCCAGACTTTTCTGAGCAGCTTCAAAATCAGGACTCAATTCCAAGGCTTTAGTAAAGTGCCCTCTTGCTTTCTCATTATCTTTTTGGTCGAGTGCTATCAAACCACGAAGGTTCTCAATAGCTGCCAAAAATTTAACCTCTTGATTAGTGCCATCTTCTTTCGAAAGCGTGATGTTTTCATCGGCAGTTTTAGTTACCAAAATATCGAGGTTGGCATTTGCCTCAGCAAAACGATCGAGTAGATACTGCAAGTAAGATACCTGATAAAGGACGGTAGCATTTTCTGTAGCCAACCACATGGCTTCATATTGCTCAATGGCCTTATCGTAAAGTCTAAGGTTTTCATAGCTCACCGCAGCCACTTCAAGAGCGAACAAATTTCCAGGATGTATTTTAACCATATCCATGGCTACCATAGCACTGGAAACATACTGACCTCCACCAAAATAAATTTCTGCAAGAGATCTTAAAACCGCGGTATCTCCAGGGTTAAGAATAGCCATTTCCATCAGGGCTTGCTTACTTACTAAAGCATCATTGTATCGTTGGGCTCTGTTATAAAGTGCCATAGCCTTTGCATACTCATTATTCACATAGGCGCTATCCTGAGCAAAGGCCATTTGGCTACCGAATCCTAAAATCAAAGCCAAAAACAACAGTCTAAACTTCTTCATTCTATTATTATCTATTATTAATTCTTAGTGTTTACAACAATCAAGCCCCTCTTCTTACCTAACTCGAGTAAGAAATTATGGGCATCATCATATTCGTTTTGAATCTCACCTTCTAAAACCGCCTCTTTCAACGCCTCTTTTAACTCACCAACTTCTCTTCCCGGTTTTAAGCCGAAAGTATCCATGATGATCTCTCCGGTGATAACGGGTTGAAAGTTACGAATTTTATCCTTCTCCTCTACCTCCCTCATTTTTTCCTCCACCTTGTCGAAGTTGGTCAGAAAACGCTGAACCTTTTGATTGTTCTTGGAGGTAATATCGGCACGACACAAAGTCATCAGGTCATCAATATCATCGCCTGCTTCATAAAGCAGTCTACGAATAGCCGAATCTGTAATTTCTTCTTTCACCAAGGCAATTGGCCTGAGGTGTAGCCTCACCAGCTTTCTTACATACCGCATAGGCTCACCCATTGGCATCTTCATTCTTCTGAAAATACCCGGCACCATTCTGGCACCTTTATCTTCATGACCATGGAATGTCCAGCCTACTTTTTTGTTGAAGCGCTTTGTTGCAGGTTTGGCAATATCGTGTAGAATGGCAGCCCATCTTAACCATAGATTATCTGTATGCTTACTGATGTTATCTAACACCTGCAGCGTATGATAGAAATTGTCCTTATGTGATTTATCCTCGATGGTTTGAACACCGTGCAACTCAACCATTTCAGGAAAAATGTCTTTTAAAAGCCCACAATGATATAGCAGTATGAAGCCATAAGACGGCTCATCTGACAGGATGA